>JBBRTC010000037.1:0-21503 GCA_038244765.1 Candidatus Nanopelagicales bacterium
AGTTCCGCTTCAACGTGTAGAAACGCCTATCTGCCCAGGTCAGAGCGTTGCAGGGGTCATCCAGTACACGGTGACTACACACCAGTTGATCTTCTCTCCTGTGCCGATCTCACGGCGAGATCCCTTGACTGGGCGGGGCTTGAGGTCGCGTGTCAGGCTGTGGCCCTCGAGCTCAAAACGCGTCAAAAGTTGTTCATTTTGACCGGGTGGTCCATGATTGTGGTAGCGGGACGACGGAACTCGAACCGGCGGTTCCTCCGCCACCAAGAAGCCCGCCCAATGAGGAGCAAGACATGAATCTGAAGATGAGTACCGTCAAGCGGCGCCAATTGGCCCTGGCATCGATCGCAACCGCTGGAGTGATGGCCCTCACGGCATGCTCGAGCAGCACCAATTCCACTGCGACCACGCCGTCGGCATCGCCCACCACCGGAACCATCGTCGCCGTTGCGGCGGCGACGCCGTCCCTGAGCACCTTGGTCGCCGCTGTTCAGGCGGCCGGTCTCGCCTCAACACTTGACGGCGCCGGACCGTTCACCGTCTTCGCACCCACCAACGACGCCTTCGCCAAGCTTCCCGCCGGCGTCGTGGACAAGCTCCTGCTCCCCTGCAACAAGGACGCCCTCACCAAGATTCTCACCTACCACGTCGTCCCCGCCAAGGTGCTCGCAGCGGACATCAAGCCGGGCACGGTCGCAACCGTCGAGGGTCAGAATGTCACCCTTGCTGCCAGCAATAACGTGGTGACCGTGAACGGGGCCAACGTCACCACGGCGGACGTTGCCACCAGTAACGGAGTCGTCCACGTCATTGACGGTGTGCTGCTGCCCCCGGGCCTCGACCCCGCCGGGCTGAAGGCCAGCTGCTAGTCACGCCCTCCCGCCAGCGAACACATCAAGGCCCGACCACCGAACTCAGGTTGTCGGGCCTTGATGTCGTCAGGTTCTCGTTAGACCATTGACGCAACTGTCTTTGGAGGTTTTGTCGGATTCTTTGCGCAAGTGGGAATCGGCCTAGACCGGTTGATCTCGCGTTGTCGAACTGCGAGGCGGAGAACCTTCACCGCGAATTGCTCGTCGGGGACGTGGCCTCGACGATGGGTTGCTGCCCGGAACATTCCGCTGCAATGTGTAGTCCGCCCTTCCTCATGAATGTGGTAGTTGGTCAGCCTGTTGAACTTTCTCGACCTTCATGGCGTACGCCGGTGGAGTTTGCAGTTCTTGAGATTTTGGTAGCCGTCTGGGTCCATGATCGTCGTCTGGCTCAAGGCAAAGTTGAATTATGGGTGGGGAGACTCTGGTGGCTTCAACTGACGAGATGACGAACAAACTCGGCGCGATTGATCTCTTCGCGGGGTTGTCGCCCAAGGTGTTGAGACGAATCCAAGCCAGTGGGGAAGAGCAGCACTTCCTGCCTGATGCGCACGTCACCGAGGAAGGCGCATCGGTCGCGGGGCTCAAAGCCTTCTCCCAAACCGGCGTCTACTTCCACTTCGTACTCGAAGGGTCAGGAAGTGTTCGCAAAGATGGCAACTACATCGGCGCTGTGCATCCCGGTGAGTACTTCGGTGAGTTGTCCTTGATCGATGGGTTGCCGCGGTCCGCGGACGTCATCGCGAGCGATGAAGGCCTCACCACCTTCGCCATTCCGAAGTGGACATTCGAATCAATCCTCGAAGAGCATCCCGAAGTTGCTCTCCCGATGTTGAAGGTGATGTGTGCGCGCCTTCGCGAGAGCGAGAGTCGCAACGCCAAGACTCGGTAACCGACAAGCGGCTTGCGACTATTTGCGAGACTTCTGCGTCGACTTCTTGCCCTGCGGTTTTGCTGGCGTCTTCTTGCCCTGAGATTTTCCGCTGGGCTTTCCTTGCTGCTTTCCCTTCGAGTTCTTGGTGGACTTCGTCGTCCCTTTGGAGCCCGATCCCTTCACGGCCCGGTAGATCGCGAGCACGATGATGGCGCCGATGATGGATCCGATAATCCCGCTGGGACGGATCGTGAACCCGTCTCCCCAGAGCAAACTAAAGATCGCCCCGCCGACGAAGGAGCCAATCGCACCGATGATCAGCGCGAGTGTCCAGTCGATTCGTCGACGGTCACCAAAGACAACCTGGGCAATCCAGCCGGCTGAGAGCCCCACTGCAAGCAACATCAAGATGAGAAACATGGGCGTACCTTGGCAGACCATTGACGGCTCGAGGAACTCGGGTCAGTCGATGCCGCAGGCGTCGATGAACCACCGATCCCACGTCTCAGTACCGAAGATTCCGTCGGCGAGGATATTTCGATCCGACTGGAATTTCTTGACTGCGATGACGGTCTTCGGGTCGTACACACCAGACACGGATCCCGCCTTGTAACCCAGTTTCGGCAGGTTCTTCTGGAGGTGCGCGATGATCCCCCGTAGTTGGGGATCCGTCGTCGGAGGCGTTGTCATCTTGATGGTCGGCAGCGGCGATTGGAGATTCGCGGTGCACACGTCGATGATCTTTAGGGCCGTGATGACCGGTGTCGGTGTTGTGACAACAGCCGGTTGCGAAACCGACGGCACAGGTGGCAACAGATTCGTTGCTCCGTCGCTTGGCGATGGGTTCGGCAATAGTACGGCCGTGGAGGTAGTCAACTGCGGCGTGCTCGTTGTCGACGTCGAACAGGCCGCGAGCGCCACTACCGTGCACGTACCGATGGCGCACCGACGCAGCGAGGAAACTAGACGCACACGTTGAGGGTAAGTCGGAGTAAGCGCGTCATTGGGGCGGCGCGCGGGCAATCAGTCTGCGGAATCCAAGGTGGCGGCGATCCCGTCCAGTTGGTGTGCCAGTTCGACGTCGAGTTGAGTCACACCGCCGGCCGAGTGAGTCGAAAGAGTGACGAAGACTCGACGCCAGCGCAGATCGACGTCCGGGTGGTGATCCATCGCCTCAGCAGCAATTGCCATCTCATCGACCCATGTCACGGCGATCGGGAAAGTCGCGAAGTTATACGTGCGTGTGATCGCGCTGTCGGCGTACGTCCACCCCGGGATGGTCGCAATCTGACGTTGCACCTCGTCGGGCTCTAGCAAGCGGCTCATGCCGTGCCTCCTCGTTGGTAGCAGCCTGGCAGAGTGTGCGCCCGTGCAGAAGCCTCAACTCGTCGTAGGGGCGGCGATCGTCGTCGATGGGCGATTGCTTGCGGCACGCCGTACAGAGCCCCCAGCGCTGGCCGGCGGATGGGAACTGGCCGGCGGGAAGGTTGATCCGGGGGAGTTGCCCGAATCAGCGCTGGTACGCGAAGTCCGCGAGGAACTTGGCGTTGACGTCGTACTCGGTGCGCGAGTCATTGGTCCATTGGACGGCGACTGGGCGCTCGGAGAGTCCTATCACCTGCGGGTTTGGCTCGTTGACATCATTGGCGATGGCCAACCCCTGCCCATCGAAGCTCACGACGCAATCGCGTGGTTGTCCGAGGACGAGTTCGATTCCGTACGTTGGCTCGATGGCGATGTTGACCCGGCGTACGCCGCGTTGAAGCAATGGCACGCGGAGCGAGGCTGAAATGAAAGCACCGTCGGTTCAATAGAGACTGACGAACGGACCTTTCACGCAGAAAGAAGGCGGGTGGAGCGTGGGGAGGTTAGGGACTTTAGGAAGGTGACGAGGGGGTTTTGTTCTTGCCGCGGCGGAAAAGGGAACCTACGGAGAAAAGCGGGTCGTACTTCACATCCGCGACGCGTTCCTTCATCGGGATCAGCGCATTGTCAGTGATCTTGATGTGCTCGGGGCATACGTCGGTACAGCACTTGGTGATGTTGCAGAAGCCGAGACCGTGCTCCTCCTGAGCTAACTTCGTGCGATCGAGCGTGTCCAGTGGATGCATCTCCAACTCGGCGATTCGCATGAGGAATCGCGGTCCGGAGAAGGCTTCCTTGTTCTCGTCGTGATCACGGATCACGTGGCAGGTGTCATTGCAGAGGAAGCATTCGATGCACTTGCGGAATTCTTGGCTGCGTTCGACGTCGATCTGCGCCATGCGGTACTCGCCGGGTTTCAGATCAGCCGGCGGCGAGAACGACGGAACTTTGCGGGCCTTTGCGTAGTTGTACGACACGTCTGTCACCAAGTCTCGGATGACAGGGAAGGTGCGCATCGGCGTCACCGTGATTGTTTCTTCCTCGCTGAATGTGCTCATTCGCGCCATACACATCAACTTCGGGCGACCGTTGATCTCGGCGCTACACGATCCGCACTTGCCCGCCTTGCAGTTCCAACGCACGGCCAGATCCGGCACCTGGGTCGCCTGCAAGCGATGGATGATGTCGAGAACAACCTCACCCTCGTTGACCTCGACCGTGTAGTCCTGAAAGTCCCCGCCCGCGGCGTCTCCACGCCATACCCGAAACTTCGCGTCGTAACTCATCAGGACTCCTTCTTGGGAAGGTCGGTGAGTTCCTCTTCGGTCATGTATTTCGATAGTTCATAACGATCGAAGAGCTCGAGCAAATCGGGCCGCATCGAGGAAAGTGGCTGTTGCACAACGGAAACCGCGTCGCCCTCGACCGAGCAGATCAAGTTGATCTTCCGCCACTCGGGATTCATTCCTGGGAAGTCATCGCGGGTATGCCCGCCGCGACTTTCCTCACGCATGAGAGCGGCTCGCGCGACGCATTCGGACACAAGGAGCATGTTCTTCAGATCAAGCGCGAGATGCCAACCGGGGTTGAACGCCCGGTCGCCTTGCACTCCGACGCTGCTCCCGCGCACCTTGAACGCCTTGAGCGCATCGAGTGCCGCTTGGACCTCGTCCTCGCGGCGAATAATTCCCACGAGGTCGTTCATCGATTGCTGGAGTTCCGAATGCACGGTGTACGGGTTTTCGGTGCCCTTGTTCTCAAACGGGGCCAAGGCGTCGGCCGCCGCGCTGTTGACTGAATCCTCGGCGGCGACAGGTCGCGAAGCTCCCAAACCACTTACGTACGCTGCGGCACCAACACCGGCACGTCGACCAAAGACCAGCAAGTCCGACAACGAGTTGCCGCCGAGCCGGTTGGAGCCGTGCATTCCACCGGACACTTCACCGGCGGCGAAGAGGCCAGGAACCTTCGCAGCACCAGTGTCGGGATCCACTTCGACCCCGCCCATCACGTAGTGACACGTGGGGCCGACTTCCATCGGTTGCGCGGTGATGTCGACGTCTGCGAGTTCCTTGAACTGGTGATACATCGACGGCAAGCGACGTTGAATCTCCTCAGCCGGGAGTCGCGTGGATACGTCGAGGAATACGCCACCCGCCGGCGAGCCGCGGCCGGCCTTGACCTCAGAGTTGATGGCGCGGGCGACCTCGTCGCGCGGGAGCAACTCCGGTGGCCGCAGGTTGTGCTCTGGATCGGCGTACCAGCGATCGGCCTCTTCTTCCGTCGCCGCGTACTGGGACCGGAAGACGTCAGGTACGTAGTTGAACATGAAGCGCTTGCCCTCGGAGTTCTGCAGTACGCCGCCGTCGCCGCGCACAGACTCCGTGACCAAGATCCCCTTAACTGAGGGCGGCCAGACCATTCCGGTGGGATGAAACTGAATGAACTCCATGTTCACCAGGGTTGCGCCGGCGCGTATCGCTAGCGCGTGACCATCGCCGGTGTATTCCCAACTGTTGCTAGTGACTTTGAAGGACTTTCCGATACCACCTGTGGCGAGGATGATGGCCGGTGCTTCGAAAGCGACGAAGCCGCCTGTCTCGCGGTAGTAGCCGAAGGCTCCGGAGATTGCCTTGCCGTCTTTGAGCAACTCGGTGATGGTCACTTCGGCAAATACCTTGAT
The DNA here is from genome assembly GCA_038244765.1 of Candidatus Nanopelagicales bacterium. Classification (GTDB taxonomy): domain Bacteria; phylum Actinomycetota; class Actinomycetes; order S36-B12; family JBBRLC01; genus JBBRLC01. Next base: position 5,795 of record JBBRTC010000037.1, read on the forward strand.
GTTGGCCTCGGCGTCACCGGTCTCTCGTTCGTCTTCCTGCTGCAACGACACGATCTTTTGCTGCAACGTACGGATCAGTTCAAGGCCCGTACGGTCCCCGACGTGCGCCAAGCGGGGGTACTCGTGGCCGCCAAAGTTTCGCTGGCTGATGCGACCATCTTTAGTGCGGTCGAAGAGCGCGCCGTACGTCTCAAGTTCCCACACCCGCTCGGGTGCTTCCTTTGCATGCAGTTCCGCCATCCGCCAGGAGTTCATGAACTTGCCGCCGCGCATCGTGTCGCGGAAATGAACTTCCCAGTTGTCCTTGGAATTGACGTTGCCCATCGCCGCAGCAATACCGCCCTCGGCCATCACGGTGTGGGCCTTGCCGAAGAGCGACTTGCAGATGATCGCCGTACGCATGCCCTGGGATCGTGCCTCGATTGCCGCACGTAGTCCGGCGCCGCCCGCACCGATGACAAGGACGTCGTAGGAGTGACGCTCGATCTCAGTCATGAAAGTTTGCTACCTCAGGTCTGATCGCGGGGCTATGGCTTAGTTAAAGATCGGGGGCTTAGTTGAAGATCCGGATGTCGTTGATCCATGCTGCGGAAACGGCCATCACGTAGAAGTCGGTGAAGGCCAGCGTTCCCAGCGTGATCCAGGCAAGTTGCTGGTGACGGGTGTTGAGTTTGGTCACCCAGGTCCAGAACTTGTAGCGCACCGGGTGCTGTGAGAAGTGCTTCAGCCGCCCGCCGACTGCGTTACGGCATGAGTGACACGAGATCGTGTAGATCCACAACGCGACTACGTTGATCCACAACACGATGACGCCGACGCCGATGCCGAAACTTCCGTTCTTGCCCTTGAACGACTCGATGGCATCCACGGTGTTGATGAGGGAAATCACCGCCGCCGCATAGAAGAAATAGCGGTGCAGGTTCTGTCCAATGAGCGGTACGCGAGTTTCACCGCTGTACTTGGCATGGGGTTCGGCCACGCCGCACGCCGGGGGCGACAACCAGAACGCGCGGTAGTACGCCTTGCGGTAGTAGTAACACGTGAGGCGGAAGAGCAGCAGGAACGGCAGGGTGAGGGCGGCGTATGGCAACCACCACACGTTCGGGAGGAACTGCCCGAACATCGACGCTTCGGGGATGCAGCCCTTGGAGACGCAGGGCGAATAGAAGGGTGTGAGGTAGTGGAGGTACGTCTGGTCTGGGTTGGTTGCGCCCCAGTAGTACTTCTGCATGAACACCCGGATCGTTGCGTAGGCGATCCACGCGACGAGGAAGACGAATGTCCCCAGCGGAGCCAACCACCAACGGTCTTTCCGGAGAGTGCGGGCCGAAATCGCGGCCCGTCCCGGCGCCTCAATGCCCAGTGCCATCTTCCGATTTCCTTTCGCGGCCAGTCAGCGTTGCCGAGTGGCCCAGGTGTGCTGCGCGGTCGGACGGTTTGCGATCGTGCTCCGGTGGTCGTACCCGAGCGAAGACGCAGACTCGTTGTACGGCAGGCGAACCTTACCGGCGGACGATCCAGCACTGATACGGGCGTGGACGTGAATCTCGCCACGTCTGCGACGACCTAGCCGAGCATTCCCGCGAACCGGACCAGCGCTAGTGCAATCGTCGCTCACTTCGGACTGGTCCGCGAGGTGACGCCAAGCCCGTACCCTTTACCTACCGCCCCCTGACTAGGAACGAGCGTTTCCGCATGCCCACGCGCGCAGATCTTCGCAACGTTGCAATCATCGCCCACGTTGACCACGGCAAGACCACCCTCGTCGACGCCATGTTGTGGCAGTCGGGAGCGTTCACCGAGCACCAAGCCGAAAGTGATTCGGTTCGCGAACGGGTCATGGACTCGATGGACCTCGAGCGTGAAAAGGGCATTACGATCCTCGCGAAAAACACCGCCGTGCAGTACACCGGCGTGGGCGCCACTGAAGGCGGCGTCACCCTGAACATCATCGACACTCCTGGTCACGCCGACTTCGGTGGTGAGGTCGAACGCGGCCTGGAAATGGTCGACGGCGTCCTGTTGCTCGTCGACGCCAGTGAGGGCCCGCTTCCGCAGACGCGTTTCGTCCTGCGCAAGGCGCTGCAGAAGGGTCTGCCCGTCGTCCTGGTCATCAACAAGGTCGACCGCCCGGACGCCCGGATCGAAGAAGTCGTTAACGAGACGTATGAGCTCTTCTTCGACCTCGACGCCACCGCTGAGCAGATTGAATTTCCGATCGTGTACGCCTCAGCGAAGGCTGGCCGGGCTTCGCTGAACCGCCCCGACGATGGCGGCATGCCCGACGCGACCAACCTCGTCCCGTTGTTTGAAACGCTGCTCACGACGGTGCCAGCTCCAGAGTACGTCGAGGGCGCGCCACTTCAGGCACACGTGACCAACCTCGACTCATCGCCCTACCTCGGCCGCCTCGCGCTGTGCCGTGTTCGTGCGGGAACGATCCATAAGGGTCAGTCGGTTGCTTGGTGCAAGTCCGACGGTTCTATTGAGCGCGTTAAGTTGAGCGAATTGCTCATCACGAAGGCTCTCGATCGGGTGCCAACCGACTCGGCAGGACCCGGCGATATCGTTGCAGTAGCAGGGATTCCCGAGATTACGATCGGTGAGACGCTCGCCGATGCCGAGAACCCGATCCCGCTACCTGCGATCACCGTTGATGAGCCATCAATCTCGATGACGATTGGCATCAACACGTCGCCGGTCGCTGGTCAGAGCGGCAAACAACTAACCGCGCGTCAAGTAAAGAACCGACTCGAGGCTGAGCTTGTTGGCAACGTATCGATTCGCGTGCTGCCGACGGAACGTCCCGATACCTGGGAGGTTCAAGGTCGCGGTGAATTGCAGTTGGCGATTTTGGTCGAACTCATGCGGCGCGAGAGTTTTGAACTCACCGTCGGCAAACCGCAAGTTGTCGTCCGCACGATCGACGGCAAGGTGCATGAGCCGATGGAGCACATGACGATCGACGTACCTGAGGACTATCTCGGGGTCGTCACCCAGTTGATGGCGTTGCGTAAAGGCCGGATGGAACAGATGGTCAATCACGGGACTGGCTGGGTACGGATGGAATACGTCGTCCCCGCGCGCGGACTGATCGGATTCCGGACAGAATTTCTCACCGAACCCCGAGGGACCGGCCTCCTTCACCACGTCTTCCACAAGTACGAGCCGTGGCACGGAGAACTCCGTACCCGTCCGACCGGATCACTGGTCGCCGACCGGCGCGGGCCAACCACGGGGTTCGCGCTGTCGAATCTGCAGGAGCGCGGCACGATGTTTGTGGGGCCGGGAACCGAGGTCTACGAGGGCATGGTCGTCGGGGAAAACTCACGCTCGGATGACATGGATGTGAACCCCACCAAGGAGAAGAAACTGACCAACATGCGTCAGTCCTCGAGCGACGTTTTGGTGCCGCTGATCCCGCATAAGCAGATGTCGATGGAGCAGGCCCTGGAGTTCTGCCGCGAAGACGAGTGCATCGAGGTCACCCCCGCCACGGTCCGGATCCGCAAGGTGATCCTGGACCAGAATTTGCGCGGCCGGGCTACGGCGCGGGCCAAGACCCGCACCTGACCCAACGGCGCATTTGCCCGATATCCGGGTTTTTCCCGCGTTTTGACCACTGTTCGGCAACTATGTGGCCCGGGTGTGGTCACGATCACGTCACAGGGGCCTCCGGTGCTTCGCCGGAGGGGCAGGATCGCCTATGTTGCTGGCGTCCAGGTGCTGGAAGCCACGCAATTTGCGCTGTCTGAGGTAATTCCCGGGAAGATCTTTCGCAAGAGGTAAAGAAGGGTCGTTATTCGTCCATGAGTGTGCCGATTGAGGTCATGCCTGATCCTCCGGTGAGCGAAATCCCGGTTGAGTTGGTCAAGCAGGGCATTCAAGGACGATCACTCGGGCAGATCGCCTGGTCCCGGCTCAAGCGCGACAAGATCGCGATGATCTCGTTTGTCTTCATCGTTCTGATCATCTTGATCGCAGTATTTGCTCCGCTGATCACCCATATCGCCGGGGTTGACCCGAACGAGTTCAACACCAAACTTCTCGATGAGGACACCGCGCTTCCGATCGGAGCGTGGAGTGGTGCGAGTCGCGATCACTTGCTCGGAGTCGAGCCTACGAATGGGCGCGACGTTTTCGCTCGGATTGTCTTTGGTGCTCGCATCTCATTGATCATCGCGATCTTGGCGACGATCCTGAGCGTCGTACTCGGTGTGACCGGCGGAGTCGCAGCTGGCTACTTCGGTGGAACCGTCGACACGGTGATCAGTCGAGTCATGGATGTCATGCTCGCCTTCCCAGTGCTCCTGTTCTCAATTGCAATTCTGGTTATTTTTGCCGGCGTCGACTCCTTCCTGGGTTTGTCGGACCTCACACTTCGCGTCGCGATCATGGTATTCATCATTGGCTTCTTCAGTTGGGCTTACATAGGCCGCGTGATACGAGGGCAAGTGCTTTCGTTACGCGAGAAGGAATTCATCGACGCCTCCCGATCGCTGGGAGCCGGGAGCATGCGCATCCTCAACAAGGAATTGCTCCCCAACTTGGTTGCACCGATCTTGGTGTACGCAACCTTGACGATCCCGACCAACATCCTCACCGAGGCGGCGCTGTCGTTCCTCGGCGTTGGTGTCCAAGAACCAGTTCCCTCGTGGGGAAAGATGCTGTCGACGGCTCAATCGACGTACAGCATTGATCCCTTCTACATGTTTGTCCCGGGCATCGCGATTTTCATCACCGTTCTGGCGTTCAACCTGTTCGGTGATGGATTGCGTGATGCCCTGGATCCGAAGTCGACGCGATAAGCGCGTCGACTCCACCACCAAGAGAAAGTGAACTGTCCATGAGGATCAATCGACGAGCTACACGGCTCGCAACCGTCTTGGCGGCTGGGGCGCTCGCGCTCGCGGCCTGTTCAAGCAGCGGTTCGACAGGTTCCAGTTCCCCATCTGCAGGCGGCACCGCTGGATTCGATGCAGCCATTAAGAATGTCGTGAACCCGTCGACTGCGACCGGTGGAACGCTCAACATCGGTGCGACCGGCGACTGTGACTCCTGGGACCCGGCAAACACTTACTACGGCTGGTGCTGGGACATGCAGCGCCTGCTGCACCGCAACTTGATGGGTTACAAGAGCGTCCCCGGAGCTGACGGAACCCTGGTCGTTCCTGACCTTGCCGCCGCCGCTGGCGAGCACAACGCCGACTTCACCGAGTGGACGTACAAGCTCAAGGACGGCATCAAGTGGCAGGACGGCACGGCCATCACGAGCGCCGATGCCAAGTACGGCATCGAGCGTCTCTTCGCCACTGACGTCTTCGCCACTGGCGCTGGCGCCTACTACACCTGCCTGCTGTCCAAGTGCGACGCAGCTGGTTCTCCGGCGTACAAGGGCCCATATGCGGATCCGACAGGCGACCTGCCGTCGGTCACCACGCCCGACGCGACGACCATCACCTTCAAGTTGAACAGCGCAAATCCAGCGTTCGACTACTACATGGCGCTGACTACGTCGGCCCCGATCTCGAAGGCTCACGACACGCGGGCTACCTACACGAACAACCCGTTCTCATCGGGTCCTTACCAGGTGGGCGCATACTCGCCGGGTAAGTCGTTGAACTTCGTCCGTAACACAAACTGGTCGCAGGCGACCGACGAGATTCGCAAGCCACTCGTCGACAAGGTCAACCTGACGATCTTCTCCAACGCCGATGACCTGGACAAGCGACTTCAGGCCGGCACAATGGACGTAATTGGTGACGGTGGCGTTCAGCAGACCTTCCAGACGAAGATCTTCACTGACCCAGCGACCAAGGCAAACGCGGACAACCCGTCAACGGGCTACACCCGCTATCTGGCGGTTATGCAGACCGTTGCTCCGTTGACCAACATCGATTGCCGCAAGGCCATCTTCTACGCGATCAACAAGGACACCTTGCGTCTCGCCCGCGGTGGCAAGTCTCAGGGCCCGATCGCGTCGTCCATGGCACCTGCCAGTCAGCCGGGCTACGAGACGCCAGAGCAGTACAACCCGTACCCCAACGGTGCGGACTTCACCGGCGACGTTACGAAGGCCAAGGAAGCACTGACCGCATGTGGTCAGCCGAACGGCTTCGACATCAACGTTGGCTACAGCAATTCAAGCCCCAAGGGTCCGGCCGCCTTTGCCGCGATCCAGCAGGCACTGAGCAAGGTTGGAATCAACGCAAAGGGACTTCCGAACCCGCAGGCGAACTACTACTCGACATTCATTGGCCAGCCGAAGAACGTGCTGGACAAGAAGATCGGGCTAGCGCTCGCTGGTTGGGCCGCGGACTTCCCAAGCGTTAACGGCTTCTGGAACAACATCGTTAACGGTGAAACCATCAAGCCATCCGGTACGTCGAACTACGCATCGCTGAATGACCCTGCGGTCAACAAGGCGATCGATGACTCGGCGAAGACCAGCGACGCGACCGCGTTGGCTGACCTCGGCAAGCAGATCAACCACGGTGTCATGGACAACGCGACCTACTTGCCGTACCTCTGGGACGCGGGCGTTTACTACCGCAACCCACGCATGACGAACGTGTACCTGAACCAGGGTCTGTCGATGTACTACGACTACGTCAACATCGGTGTCTCCGACGGCAAGTGACGTCAGTCGAACTACAGAACTGAACAAGTAAGTCGGTTCACTACAGATCTGGAAGTAGGTGAGGCGGGCGTGGCAGGTGAGCAGAAATTCTCATCGGCCACGCCCAGCCACAAGTCATGATTCGATACGTCATCAGGCGCTTGGTTGGTGCGATCCTCGTTGTGATCGTCATCTCGATGATGACGTTTGGAATTTTCCAAATCGGCCCGAAACTCTCGGGTGCAAGTCCTGCGTATTTGTACGTGGGGAAAGTCAGTACGCCGGCACAGGTTGAACGTGTCGAGAAGCGACTCGGTCTCGACAAACCGCTCGTGGAGCAGTACTGGATCTACATGAAGGGCATTGTGGCTGGCCGGGAATTCACCGACGGCGACCAAGTTGTTGACTGTCCACGGCCCTGCTTCGGGTATTCATTCAGGCTCAACACGTCAGTGTGGGAACTGATTAAAGATCGCTTCCCCGTGACGTTGTCGATGACAATTGGCGCGGCTATTCTTTGGCTTGTTTTTGGTGTATCCATCGGCGTTCTCTCGGCGCTCAGACGTGGCAGTTTCTTCGACCGGGCCGCGATGGTGGTCGCCTTGGCGGGGGTTTCCTTACCGGTGTTCTTCACCGGCCTCGTGTTGCTCTCGATCTTTAGTTACGGCCCGGCCGCCCTCCAATGGTTCCCGAACGTTCACTATGTGCCGTTCACGGAAAATCCGGCGGAGTGGTTTCACAATTTGATCCTGCCGTGGGTCTCCCTGGCGTTCCTGTTTGCGGCGCTGTATGCGCGATTTACGCGCGCAAACATGTTGGAGACCATGAGTGAGGACTACATCCGAACAGCAACTGCCAAGGGTCTCAAGCGCCGAACAGTGGTCTCGCGGCACGGTCTTCGAGCTGCACTCACTCCGATCGTCACCATCTTCGGACTCGACCTTGGCGCGCTGCTCGGTGGTGCGATCTTGACCGAATCGACGTTCTCGTTCCCCGGGTTGGGGTTGCTCTCTTACAACGCGATCCAGTCGCAAGACTTGCCGATCATTCTTGGCGTCACAATCATCGCCGCGATATTCATCGTGGTGGCAAATGTTGTCGTCGACGTCCTGTATGCCTTCATCGATCCACGAGTTAGTGTCTCATGATGAGTGGAGTGACGTCGTGACCGTCGTTCAGGAGCAGGCCGGCAGCCAGGGAGTCGACGGCCACAAGGCCTTCCTCGATGTGCGTGACCTGCGTGTCACCTTCCCCACCGAGGACGGTCAGGTCAGCGCTGTCGCAGGATTGTCGTTCCAAGTGGAGCGCGGCCAAACCCTAGGTATCGTGGGCGAGTCCGGCTCCGGGAAGTCTGTGAGCGCCCAAGCGATCCTGGGTCTTCATAAGGGCACTCGGGCTGTGGTTACTGGCGAGATATGGCTCGAAGGCGAGGAACTCGTCGCCATGTCGAGCGAGGAGATGCGCGCCTTGCGGGGCAACAAAGTCGCGATGATCTTTCAAGACCCGCTTTCGTCGCTGCATCCCTTCTACTCAATTGGTCAGCAAATTGTCGAGGCGTACCGAGTTCACAACAAGGTCTCGAAAGCCGATGCCAAGAAGCGCGCGATTGAAATGCTTGATCGTGTGGGCATCCCCAACGCCAACAAGCGGGTCGATGAGTTTCCCCACCAGTTCTCGGGAGGTATGCGCCAGCGCGCCATGATCGCCATGGCTCTTGTGAACAACCCGGCGCTGCTCGTCGCTGACGAACCGACCACGGCGCTTGACGTCACTGTCCAGGCCCAGATTCTCGAACTGATGAAGGACCTGCAGCGTGAGTTCAATTCTGCGGTCGTGATCATTACGCACGACCTCGGTGTTGTGGCGGAAGTCGCAGACAAGGTGACGGTGATGTACGCCGGCCGCTGTGTCGAACAAGGATTGGTCCGCGACCTCTTCTATCGCCCACAGATGCCGTACACCTGGGGCTTGTTGAGTTCCATGCCGCGGTTGGATCGCGAACGAAAGTCGCGTCTGGATCCGATTCCGGGCACCCCTCCCTCGCTGATCGACATCCCCCCGGGATGCGTGTTCAATCCACGCTGCACTCATCAAGCTGCGGTTGAAGCCGAGCAGAGAGCGCCGATTTGTCGTACCGACGCACCCGCTTTGATCGAATACACCGAGGGGCATCTAGTCCGCTGTCATTTGACGACCGAGCAGCGCGATCACATTTGGAACGACACGATTAAGCCAAAGTTGTGACAATGGGACGACCCCTGGTAGCCCGAGGAGCCATGGCGTGACCACGGAAACTGACCAAAGCGCTGCGGCGGCGCCGTCACCTCCTGACGCACGCGCCAACGACGACTTGCTGCAAGTCAAGGACCTCGTCAAGCACTTCCCGATCAAGCGAGGGATCTTCTTCCAGAAGCAAATTGGTGCCGTGCGCGCGGTTGACGGCATCACGCTGAGCGTCGGCAAGGGCGAAACCCTTGGCCTGGTGGGAGAGTCTGGCTGCGGCAAATCCACCGCAGGTCGAACGATCACCAAGTTGCTCGAGCCCACGTCCGGTTCGATCATCTTCGATGGGCGGGAAATCTCCGGACTGTCGCGGGGCCAGATGCGCCCGCTTCGTCGCGAAATGCAGATCATCTTCCAGGACCCCTACTCGTCTCTCAACCCCCGGCATACCATCGGAACCATCGTCGGCGCGCCATTTCGCATTCAGGGTGCGAAGACTGAAAACGGAATCAAGGCAGAAGTGCAGGGACTCCTCGAGCGCGTGGGTCTCAACCCTGAGCACTACAACCGTTACCCGCACGAGTTCTCGGGTGGTCAGCGCCAACGCATTGGTATTGCTCGCGCGGTAGCCCTACGTCCTCGTTTGATTGTTTGTGATGAGCCCGTGTCCGCCCTCGACGTGTCGATCCAGGCGCAGGTCGTTAACTTGCTTGAGGACTTGCAAGACGAGTTCGGGTTGGCCTACATCTTCGTTGCGCACGACCTCTCCGTCGTACGCCACATCTCAGATCGCGTTGTTGTCATGTATCTCGGCAAGGTGATGGAGATGGCGAGCCGGGACCGGCTTTACACCCGGCCTGCGCATCCGTACACCCAAGCGTTGCTATCTGCGGTGCCGATTCCGGACCCAGACATGGGCGAACTTCGCGAACGAGTCCTGCTCACCGGTGACCTCCCCAGTCCGGTGAACCCGCCGTCGGGCTGCGTCTTCCACACTCGGTGCTTCAAGGCTCAAGATCGCTGCAAGATCGAGATTCCGCTGGTGCGAGAGCTAGAGCCGGGCCACGAGGTCGCCTGCCACTTCCCGGAAGAGTGGGCTCCCTTGGACGTAGAAGCGGGGCCGCCACCCGTCGAGGAGTCCGTCGCCTAATCAGCGGTGGTCGCCTGCGTCCCCAAGTGGGTTCGGAAGAAATCCAGTTGCAGCAGCATCAAGTTTTCGGCGACCTCCACTTGCGGTGTCATGTGGGTGACGCCCGAGAGTGGCAGAAGTGTGTGCGGTCGACCAGCCGCTGTTAGTTCCGCCGAGAGTCGCAGCGAGTGCGCGGCGACCACGTTGTCGTCGGCGAGGCCGTGAATCAACATCAATGGGCGCTTCAATGACGGAGCCAACTTCAGAAGTGATGATTCGTCATAGTTCGCCGGTGACTCGTCGGGGTGACCCAGATATCGCTCGGTGTAGCACGTGTCGTAGAGACGCCAATCAGTGACCGGAGCACCGGCCACCGCCACATGAAACACCTCGGGTCGACGCAGTACGGCGAGTGCGGCGAGATACCCACCGAATGACCACCCGGTAATCCCGACGCGGGTGAGGTCGAGTCGATCGGGAAAGTATTTGGCCACGCCGTGCAGAGCCGCGACCTGATCCTCCAAGACGGCCGTCGCGAGGTCCCCCTTGATGGCCCGCTCCCATCTGGGTCCGCGACCTGGGGTGCCACGGCCGTCGGCGACAATGACGACGAAACCCTGGTTCGCGAGCCATTGCGCATCGGCGTACGCCGACTTAGCCGCGATTACTTCTACGACGTGTGGACCGCCGTATGGACACATCACCACCGGCAGTTGTCCTGGTTGCCCCTCAGCGGGGAAAAGGACAGCGGTGTTCAATTCGCGATCTCCGACCCTGAGCAGCACCGGATTGATGTCGAGCGGCGGAACGTCGGCGCGAGAGGTGATTTCGACGATGGACTCATCGCGGCGTACTTCGGCTCGGGTGCCGGCTCGGTCGAGTGAATGGGAAACGACAAGGAGATTGCCTGATGCCCGCCGACCAAGCTGCCATCCGGGCGACTCAGACAGACGTTTGATGTGACCGGACCAGTCCATCGAGTACAAGCTGCTCTGGGTTGCGTCCGTTGAGGCCGCGATAAGCAAGCCCTCGTTGTCAGACTCCAGAACGCTGCGCACCTGCAGACCTACGGGCGAAGACAGGTCACCGATAACGATCCGTCGGGTGTCGTGTTCGATGTCGTCTACTAGTCGCGCTACTAAACCGGCGGGACCCCGACACGGCAAGCCGGGAGCCGTTTCAACCCAGCACTCATCGACGTCCTCAGCGACCACAACGCTCGCGTGGCCAACAGGATCGAAGGAGAAGATGCGCTGAGTCCGCTGGTCCCGACTCAGGACGGTGATGAGCGGATCACCTAGCTCTGACCAACTCACAGCAACGAGATACGGGAACCTTTCGTGATCCCATTCAATGTCGCGGCGTTCACCGTCGAGGCGCACCAGCCACAGCCGTACCGCGGGATTCGCAGTCCCGGCACGTGGGTAGCGATGTTGGCTGGGTCGTTGGTCGGGCGAAGTCGGATCGCTGATCCACCACTGCGAGACGGCGGAATCGTCGAACTCCTCGACAATCAGTGAACTGGAGTCAGGGGCCCACCAGTGTCCGCGCGATCGTGATAGTTCCTCTGCCGCAATGAAATCAGCCATGCCAAATGACTGTGTGTCCACCTCCGGTGAGCACAGAATCCGTCCTCCAGTGCCATCGGAATTGATCACGTGAACGGAGCGATGAGCGACGTACGTGACGTACTCACCCGAGGGGCTGATGCGGGGGTCGATCACCCCGCCACCAGTCTCCAACTGTTGTATCGATGCGCCGTGGGAGTCGAGTCGGGCCACTAGGAGTTGTCCACCCAGGGTCACGCACACGACCGTCATCGCGGCGTCGGCGTCGTAACTCGCAACTCCCGTCGATGTTTCCCGCATCCGCTCGCGCCGCGAGCGTTCTGCCGGATCCAGGTCCATCGTCGTTGGGTCTAAAAGGTCGCGCGGATCTATCACGATCTCTTCAGTCGATTCTCCATCCCTGGTCAAAGTCAGGTGGATTAGCGAGTCGACGGAGTCGGTTCCGGAGGTGGAGCGCAGAAAGAGGACCCGCTTTCCATCGGGAGCGAGCGTAAATAGCCGCGGCGTACCCGATCTGAAATGGCGAGTCAGCGCCGCCCGACGCGGATACGAATCGCGCGGATACGAATCGTTGCCCTCTGTTCGTTGTTGAGTCACGATCAATATTGTTGGGGGTAGGTCGCAATTTTGGAGTACCCGCGCGGACGTGAGGTGGAATCAGCAATGTTTTCTCGGCGCGATCGGATACTCATCGGGGTCACTGTCCTTTCGGCGGTCGCTGCCGGGGTCTTGCACTACCACCCGGTGGGCGACCTCGTGGATTTTGTTGTCGCAGGCCTCTCGCTTGCCCTACTAGCAATGCTGGTGGGTCGTTCCGTGGAGGGTCTCGGCGACCGACTCGGTCCGGGTGCAACGGGGATCGTGCAATCGGCGCTGGGGAATCTCCCCGAACTGTTCGTCGTACTCTTCGCGCTCAACGCCGGGTTAGTCGAGGTAGTCCAAGCGACCATCGTTGGCTCGATCTTGGCCAACGTGCTGCTCGTACTTGGTTTGGCCTTCGTGGTTGGTGGGGTGAAGCACGGCCCGCAGCGCTTTGATTCTCAATCCGCTCGAAATCTGGCCCTTCTTCTCGTGCTCGCGGTATTCGTGCTCGCCGTACCAGGACTGACGGCTGCGCTGCACACGCCTGCAGCCGATCATGAACGCATGCTTTCGCTCATCGTCGCCATCGTGCTGCTCGCGGTCTTCGCGCTCTCTGTCCCTGCGTCATTGCGTCGCACGACCCCTCATCCCGCCGAAGGCCCGGCAGACGTACGGTCCACGTCTTCCACGGCGATCGGCCCCGAGGGCGAATGGCCGTTGTGGGTCGCACTGGGAATGCTTGCGCTGACTGGTGTTGGTGCAGCGCTGGTTTCCGACTGGTTCGTCGCAGCATTGGAACCCGCGATCACGCAGTTGGGCATTTCGCAGACGTTTGCGGGTCTTGTGATTGTGGCCATCGCCGGCAACGCAGTAGAGAACGTTGTCGGGATTCAACTGGCTGCACGCAATCAGGCCGATTACGCCTTGTCGGTGATCCTGCAGTCGCCGTTGCAGGTGTCCATGATTGTCGCTCCCGCCGTACTGCTTCTGGCTCCGGCAGTGGGAGCAAGCGGATTCACGTTGGTACTGCCGCCCGTCCTCATCGCCGTGCTGATCATGTCGGCGCTAGTGGCGGCGTTCGTCGTGTTCGACGGGGAGTCGAATTGGCTCGAGGGGTCCGTGCTCGTCGGGCTGTACATCTCTATCGCCGCAGCATTCTGGTGGGGGTAGTCCCCGTAGGGTGGCGCCATGCCCAGTAAAACTCCCGAAATCGTTGCTGACCGTCGACTGCTTGTGGTCCACGCCCATCCCGATGACGAAACCATCGGTACCGGGGCGACGATGGCGAAGTACGTCGCCGAGGGAGCACGCGTCACGTTGGTGACCTGCACACTGGGCGAAGAGGGCGAAATCCTGGTTCCCGATATTGAGCATCTCGGCGCCCAGTTCGACGATGAGCTAGGGGGTCATCGCTACGCCGAATTGGGCGATGCGATGGCAGTGCTTGGTGTGACGGACTGGCGTCTCCTCGGAGAACCGCATCGCTATCGTGATTCGGGGATGATGGGGACCCCCAGCAACGAGCGTACGGATTGTTTTTGGCGTGCAGACCTGCTTGCCGCTGCGAGCGATTTAGTTGCGGTCATTCGTGAGGTACGCCCGCAAGTGCTCGTGACGTACGACGACTTCGGTGGGTATGGGCACCCTGATCACATCCAGGCTCACCGCGTTGCAATGTATGCCAGCGTGTTAGCCGCGGCGCCGTCGTTCCGTATCGACCTCGGCGATGCGTGGGACATCCCCAAGGTCTATTGGACGGCATTTCCTCGCTCCGTCGTACGTGCGGGCATTGAGTCCATGCGCGCGTTGGGGGAGACGACCGGGATGGCCGAGATGGATCCTGACAACTTGCCATTCGTTGTCGACGACGACGTCGTCACGACGGCTCTCGATGGGCGTGCGTTTCATCAAGAGAAAATGGACGCCTTGCGAAAGCACGCCAGCCAGGTAAGCGTCGAAGGAGGCTTCTTCGCGCTAGCCGACAATCTCGGTTCCGAGGCGATGGGAATCGAGTACTTCCGCCTCGTGCGCGGAACCCTCACCCCGTCCACTGAAGACGGAAAGGAATCAGACCTCTTCGCCTGACTCCCGCCAATTCCCTTTGTTGGATGGATGTGTCATTAGCTCGAGCCTGGTGAAAATTCTCAACATTCATGTCGCGGGGTTTTGTGGTGGCGTCGGCCTCGTTCGTCGGTGTTTTGGCGGTGGTTCGGGTGGTACACAGTTGTCCACAGAGTGCCTGTGTCACAGCGTTTTCCACAGTTCTGCGGCCGGTTTCTGACGGGTCGGTTTGTGTCAGTGGTGGCCCCTAAGTTTTGGTCCATGACCGCAACGCCGACGCACTCCCCGACACGTGACTCAACACGTCACCACGTCGACGTGTCTGACGCGCAGAGCGCAACCCAGGAGTTTGTTGATGGCGGCCGGACGGTGTTGGACGAGTTGCTCGATGCGGGTCCGGGCCCCGAGTTGATGATCGGGCTCCGTGACCTCGACCCGGTGACGTTGGATGGGTTTGATCGGGTCCGGGTGTTGCAGGCGTGGGAAGCAGCCCGGGGTTGGGTCGAGACTCAAGGCCTCGCCGCGTTGCTCGCCGTCGCTGGGGAGCAGCCGGTCGAGGTTGATGATTGGGTGCGTGAGGAAGTCGCCGCGGCGTTGACACTGTCCGGTCCGGCCGCTCAAGGACGTATCGACGTCGCGCGGGCGTGTCGAACCCGACTCGCGGCGGCGGCTGAAGCGCTCGCGGCGGGGCGCTGTTCGTATCTGCATCTCCGGGCGTTAACGGCCGAAACCGTGGACCTCACCGACGAGGATGCGACCGCGGTGTGTGAACGGGTCGTGTCGAAGGCTAGCGAGCAGACGTTGGGCAGGTGGCGGGTCACGATCCGCCGCACGGTCCACCGCATGACACCGGTCACGGTGGAGGAAGCCCACGCTGACGCGTGCACGCGACGCAACGTGCAGTTCTGGGAGTTACCCCACGGGATGGCCGCGATCTATGCCGAACTGCCAGCCCCGGACGCGTTGACGGTGTGGAACGCGATCAACGTGATCGCCCGCCGCACCCCCACCTCCACCGACCCGACCGCCTCGACCGATCCAACCAACCCGACCGGCGTCGACCCCGTTGATGCGTATGCGGTGAAACTCGGGGTGGATGCCCGCCGCGCCGATGGGTTAGTCGAGTTAGCCACCAGGTTCCTGGGCGCCCCCCACACCCCGACCGCGCAGGGTCGCCCGGTGGAGTTACAGGTCCAGATTGATTTGCCTACCCTGCTCGGACTCCGCGACGGGGTCGCCGAACTCGTCGGTTACGGACCGATCCCGGTGTCGGTGGCCCGACAACTCGCCGCCGATGCCGCCTGGCGGCGCCTGGTCACCGACCCCGTCGACGGGCATCTGTTGGACTACGGCACCAGCATTTACACCCCACCAGCAGCGCTGCGTGACTACATCGTCAACCGAGACCGCACCTGTCGACACCCCGGCTGCCGCCAACCCGCGCGACGTAACGACATCGACCACGCCCAGCCCTACCCCAAAACCCAGGGCGAACAAGGCGGTGCGACCAGTGCGGCGAACTGCGGA
>JBBRTC010000038.1:0-21274 GCA_038244765.1 Candidatus Nanopelagicales bacterium
GGTCACTCGGGACGACGAAATTGACCAAAAACTGACGACTCGTCGACGTGGGTTAGACGAGGTTGGCCTCAGAGTGCCACTCTGCGCGGGCAAATCGGGTGGAGTCGAAGGCGGAGATGTCGAGGTACGGCGGCACGCCGAGGTAGAGATCGCGCAAGATTTCCCCCACCGCTGGTCCCATCAGAAACCCGTGACCGGAAAACCCGGTGGCGTAGAGGAATCGGCTCACGTTCGGGGCCGCGCCGATAAGTGCGTTGTGGTCCGGCGTCATTTCGTAGAGCCCGGCCCAGCCGCCAGTGAGGCCGATTTCGGAAATTCGCGGGGCGCGACGTTCCACGACCTCCGCCAGGCGGGGCAACCACGATTGCGATCGGTCTAGGTGAAAGCCGGGAGGCTCATCGGGATCCGACATGCCGAGCATCAGTCCGCGGCCCTCGCCGTGAAAATAGAACGTGGTCGAGTAGTCGACTGTCATGGGCAAGTTCGGAGGGACGTCGAGCATCGGCTCAGTGAAGATGAGCTGACGACGTACGGGCGTGACTGGCAAGTCGACTCCAACGAAGTCGCCGATCTGCTTGGCCCACGCCCCCGCCGTACAGATCACCGTGTCGGTAGCGATGTGATGCCCACCAACGACCACGCCAGTTATCCGATCGTCGTTAACGTCGATCGCGGTGACTTCGGAATCGATGGCGATGGTGACGCCGAGACGGCGGGCCTGCGTTGCGTAGCCGAGCACCACCGATTCCGGTGTGCAGTGGCCATCGGTCGGCGAGTACGCCGCGGCGAGCAATCCCTCCGTACTGATGTACGGCGAGAGCCGCTGGGCCTCCACCACCTCGAGCATCCGACTTGGTACGCCGACTGCGTTTTGCAACGCCACGCTGTGCTCGAACGTGGTGACGTCCTCGGGATTGTCCAGTAACCAGAGGTATCCGACTTGGCGAAGGTCGATCTCTTGTCCCGGCCGAGTTCCGAATTGTTCGAACGCCGCCAGGCTTCGGGCCCCGAGCGCGATGTTGAGCGGATCGGAAAACTGCGCGCGTACGCCGCCAGCAGCTTTGCACGTCGAACCCGAGCCGAGTGCGTTCTTCTCCAGGAGCAGCACATCACGTACGCCAGCCTCAGCAAGATGAAACGCCGCACTCACGCCCATCACCCCACCCCCAACAATCACCACCGTGGCGTGCTTGGGCAGTTCGCGTGGACTCACGCCCTCACTCCTCCTACGTCACTGGGGTGGGGGGTATTGCTGCCGAAGCATCCGATCCCAGATCGAGGTGGGCAGGATTGCGTGCGCTGACACCATCCCCTTCGCGATCGGACCGACGAGGTACCGCGAGCGCGGGTGTGCAGAGGCAAGCGACTTCTCAATCACCTTGGCGATGTCATCAGCCGTACTCGTTCCCCGCGATCCTTTGGGGTCGTAGGAGTTTGCGTTGCGCGCTGCGACCGTCGCGCGGAATTGCGCGTACGGCCCAGAGCCGACCTTCGCCGTTGTTGCTTCGTCGGCGAATTCGGTGAGTACGGGGCCGGGCTCGATCAGCGAGACGCTGATTCCGAAGCCGGCGACCTCGAAGCGAAGGGCATCGCTGATTGCTTCCACCGCGTACTTGCTGGCGTGGTAAATCCCCCCGCCCGGCAACGTCATGCGGCCTCCCATCGACCCGACGTTGATGATTCGCCCTCGGCGCCGCTCGCGCATGCCCGGCAGTACCAGTTGGGTCATCCGAACAAGACCGACGACGTTGGTCTCAAACTGCGCGCGCATCGCTTCCGCCGAGACCTCCTCGATGGGTTCGTACACCGCGTACCCGGCGTTGTTCACCAGCGCGGCAACTCCACCTGCATCACGGGCGATCTGCTCGACCGCATCAGTCATGGATTGTTCGTCGGTGACGTCGAGCGCGAGGCAGCGCGCGCCTGCGATCGCTAACTCCCCAAGCGAGTCAGTGTTTCGCGCCGTGGCATAGACAACCCGACCGGCCGTTGCCAAGCGCAAGGCTGTTGCCCGCCCGATGCCCGACGAGCATCCGGTGATGAGGATGGGCTCGATGACCTTCGCCGGCATGTCAGGCGAGCTTGGCGACGGTCAACAGCACGACCGAATCTTCGAGCGCTTCAAGCGAGTGCCGCGTCGCTGGCACGGTGAGCAGATCGCCGGGGGAGCCTTCCCACGAAGCGTCCGCCGATGCGAGTCGTACGCGGCCCTGCAATATATGTACTGTCGCTTCGCCGGGGTTCGCATGGTCGTCGAGCATCTTTCCCGTCGCTATGGCGATCACGGTCTGACGCAGAGTGTGCTCATGCCCGCCATAGACCGTTTGGGCTCCGCGCCCACTCGATGACTCACGTGCGATCGCAAGTTGCTGACGTGCAATGGCGGTCAGCGACGACTTCTCCACGGTGTACTCCCTCGGGCTGGCGTCAACTAGTGGGCAGACAGGGTTAACGACTATGTGTCGATCTTCTCCCAGCCACGCCGCGGCGCTCGTGCCGCGCCCACGGCGTCGCGTGTTCGATAGACGATGTATGGCCGGGCCAGGTAGCCGACCGGTGCGCTGAAAACGTGTACCAAGCGAGTGAACGGCCATAGACCAATGAGCAAGAACGCGAGGAATGCGTGCAGTTGGAAACTGAAAGGTGCATTGCTCATCAAGGCCACATCCGGTTGGAACCAAAAGATACTGCGAAACCAGACCGATACGTCTTCGCGGTAGTCATGTCCGGCGCCGAAGAGATTGACGGCCAGCGTGTTATACGTCCCAACAACGATAACTGCTCCCAGAACGGCATACATGGTCTTATCCATGACGGTTGTCGCGCGGAAGACCGACGGAGTCATGCGCCGCCGATAAATCAATAGTGCCAACCCAACAACTGTCATCAGCCCGGTGATGGTTCCACCGATCACGGACACTCGGTGGTAAGCGTCTTCGGAGATCCCGAACCTCTCCGTCCAACTCGCCGGAATCACGAGGCCGACGAAGTGTCCGACGAGGACGCCGAGAATCCCGAAGTGGAAAAGTGGTCCGCCCCAGGCCAGGATCTTGCTCTCGTACATCTGTGAGGACCGCGTTGTCCAACCAAACTTGTCATAGCGGTAGCGCCAAATGTGCCCCACCACGAACGACGTCAGCGCGATGTAGGGGATCACTCCCCACAGGAACGGGTTCACGATCGCACCCCAATTGACTCCACCGGAAAGAATGGTTCAAGTCCGACTTGCTCCGCGGGTGGACCTTCGCTCGCAAGGACGAGGGCCGCGGCGATGATTTCTGGCGTTGGTTCAGGAAGTGCCGCTTCGAGTGCTCGAATTACGTCGGCGTAGGGCGAACCTTGATCGTCTAAAGACTGACGCAAGACCTCAATCCCTTGACGGTGTTCGAAGAGCAGTGCAAGCGCGAGGTCCTCATCGGCAGTCGCAGCGAGTTCGAGAACGACCGGCAGGAAGTCCGGCAACTCCCCTCCACCGACTGTGAGACCGCGTGACCGGTAGGCGTCTTGAAATCGCCACAACGCCATCCCACGCCGGCGAGTGTCGCCGTTGAGATAGTAAGTCAGATAGAGACAGTTCCGACGGACAAGGTCGAAGGTCGCCACATAATTGCGTTGAAGTGACATCAACTCGGTCGACATCAAATAGTCGAGAAAGCGCCCGATTGGTGCAGCCGCCCGAGCACTGGTCTCGATCGTGCCATTCCGCAGCAAACCGACTTGTCCGAGGAGATCTTCATCGGGATATTGGAGGAGTCGCGAACTCGTCGCGAAGATGACGGCGCGGTTCTTTGGTGGCTCATTCGGGCTGCGACTCATGACTCGTCACCGTCGCTTGAGTCGTCGCTTCGCCGTGGTGGGAACATCCCCGCGGGCGGTTCGCCGCCCTTCCACGTGAGCAAATCGATTGCGCCTCGACCCTCAGGAAGCTCGTCATAGCGGTCGGATTCCGCGCGTTGTTTGGTGAGTTGAAAAGTCTCGACAGACGCTGGTGTTTCAGACATTTCACCGAATGGACCAACGCCTCCCATTCCTGGCCCACCGCTGTAGTCCAGGCTACAACCGGCCATTTCGTCGAGCGCGCGACCTGCCTCCACGTGCGCGGCGGGGATGACGTACCGATCCTCATACTTCGCGATCGCCAGCAACCGATACAACTCTTCAATCGCCTCGCCGGTCATCCCGACATCATTGGCGATCGACTCGTCGCGTTCGTCCCCAAGATTGATCCGGCGCATGTACGCGCGCATCGCGGCCAGCACCTTCAAACTGTTTTCGATGGGGCCCGGGTCACCAGCACTGAAAATTTCGGCCAGGTATTCGACCGGAATTCGAAGCGCGTCAATAGCAGCAAAGAGCGTGTCGCGGTCCTCACCGTCAAAGCCAGTGTCGCGGACGACGTCAACCACCGGAGATAGGGGAGGGATGTACCAGACCATCGGCATCGTGCGGTATTCCGGATGGAGTGGCAGCGCGATTCGGAATCGGTTCGTCAGAGCGTAGACGGGCGACTTTTGCGCTGCCTCGATCCAGTCCTCAGTGATGCCACCAGCGCGGGCCGCCTCGATGACAGTTGGATCGTCGGGATCCAAGATCACCGAACGCTGCGCCTCGAGCAGATCATGTTCATTTTCAACTGACGCCGCTTCCAATACGCGATCGGCGTCGTAGAGGAAGAGGCCGATGTAGCGCAGTCGACCCACACATGTTTCGGCACAGACGGTCGGTTGACCTGCCTCGACACGTGGGTAGCAGAACGTGCACTTTTCGGCCTTGCCCGTGCGGTGATTGAAGTAGACCTTCTTGTACGGGCAACCCGTGACGCACATACGCCAACCGCGGCAACCGTCCTGGTCGACCAAAACGATGCCATCCTCAGCACGCTTATATATCGCGCCGGATGGACAACTTGCGACACAGGACGGGTTGAGGCAGTGCTCGCAGATGCGAGGAAGGTGGAACATGAAGGTCTTCTCGAACTCAAGCTTGATCTTGTCGCCAAGTTTTTTGACGACTGGATCTTCGGGTGCATACTCCGGTGCCCCGCCAAGATCGTCGTCCCAGTTTGCCGACCAACGAACCTGCATCGGCTTGCCGGTGATCAGTGACTTAGGCCGAGCGACCGGTACGTCGTCTTGCGCGGGCGCGTTAAGCAGCGTGTCGTACTCATAGGTCCATGGCTCGTAGTAGTCGTTGAGAGTTGGGAGTTTTGGGTTGCTGAAGATCCGCAGTAGACGCTTCACCCGCCCACCCGAGCGAAGTTGAAGCTTGCCGCGCTTCGTTCGGATCCAGCCGCCCTCCCAACGCTCCTGATCTTCGTGCAGCCGCGGATAGCCGAGTCCAGGTCGCGTTTCCACGTTGTTAAACCAGACGTACTCCGTGCCGGTGCGGTTGGTCCACGCCTGCTTACAGGTGACCGAACACGTGTGACACCCGATGCACTTGTCCAGATTCATGACCATGCCCATCTGAGCCATGACGCGCATTAGTACTGCACCTCCTGGGTACGCCGACGGATCACGGTTATCTCATCGCGTTGATTCCCTGTGGGTCCGTAGTAGTTGAATCCGTAGGACAGTTGCGCGTACCCGCCGATGAGGTGAGTCGGCTTGATGAGAAGTCGAGTGAGCGCATTGTGAATGCCTCCGCGCCGACCATTTAGTTCCGCCTTCGGTACGTCGATAGTGCGGTCTTTCGCGTGATACATGAACACCGTTCCCTCGGGCATGCGATGGCTGACTACTGCGCGAGCAACGACTACTCCATTGCGATTGAACGCTTCGATCCAGTCGTTGT
This sequence comes from Candidatus Nanopelagicales bacterium, assembly GCA_038244765.1. Taxonomy (GTDB): domain Bacteria; phylum Actinomycetota; class Actinomycetes; order S36-B12; family JBBRLC01; genus JBBRLC01. The sequence goes on from JBBRTC010000038.1 coordinate 5,794, forward strand.
CTTTGACTCCGATTTTCGCCGCATCTTCTTGACTCATCCAGAGATCTGGCCCACCCCGGGAGAGGCTCAACATGAATAGGTTGTCCTGGTACTCCGAATGAATTGACCACTTCGAATGTGGGGTGAGATACCGGACGGTTACCTCAAGACGCCCTTCCTCACCCAAGCCCGCAGGCCCAGAGCCCTGGGGACCAAAGATGCGATGCATGTTCAGAGGGGGTCGGTAGGTCGGCAACTGCTCGCCGAGTTCTGTCATCCAGTCGTGATCAAGGAAAAAGTGTTGCCGCCCGGTTAGCGTGTGCCACGGCTTGAGTCGCTCGACGTTGATGGTAAATGGTGAGTAGCGCTGTCCGCCATGCTCGCTGCCCGACCACTCGTGCGAAGTAATCACGGCCTGAGGTCGCGATTGTGTGTCAGCAAAAGTGATCTGCTTGCCCTCGTGATCACTCGCGAGATCGGCGAGACGTTGACCGGTTCGCTCCTCGAGCACCTTGAAGCCAGCCGTCGCGATGTGACCGTTGGTCGTCCCGGACAATGCCAGGATCGTCTCGCAGGCTTGTTCGGCTTTGGCCAATGACGGCCGCCCGTCGGCGATGCCACCTCGAACCATGCCGCACACTCGCTTGAGGTATTCCACCTGATCCGTGGGGTGCAAAGTAACCCCCTTCACTGTGGTGCCCAAGGTGTCAATCTTTGGGCCGAGCGCAACCATCTGCTCGGCAACCGCCCCGTAGTCGCGCTCGACGACCGTCAAAGTCGGCATTGTCTTGCCGGGGATGGCCTCGCATTCGCCGTGCTTCCAGTCCAAGACGCGACCGCCCGGCTGAGCGGTTTCCCCAGGAGTGTCGTGCATCAATGGCGTTGCGACGACGTCCTTGCGGATGCCCAGGTGTTTGGCTGCGAGCGGGCTAAATGCCTGCGACATGCTCACGAATGTGTCGTAGTCGCTCCGTGTTTCCCACGGCGGCTTGATTGCTGCGTTGAAGGCGTGGACAAAAGGATGCATGTCGGTCGACGAGAGGTCGTACTTTTCGTACCAGGTCGCTGCTGGAAGAAGTACGTCGGAGAAGAGTCCGGTCGAGGTCATCCGAAAATCCAGTGATACCAATAGGTCTAGCTTGCCCTCCGGAGCGTCCTTGTGCCACACAACATCAGCAGGACGGCGACCCTCAGGAGTGGGTTCCGCCCTGATTGCGCCGTCGGTACCGAGTAGATGGCGCAAGAAATATTCATTGCCCTTGCCCGAGGAGCCCAGCAGATTTGCTCGCCAAACAGTGATGACGCGCGGAAAATTCTCCGGCGCATCGGGGTCTTCACAGGCGAAGCGCAACTCACCACTCTTGAGTTGCTCGACGATGTACTCCGCCACATCGCGACCGGCTGCCTCGGCTTCTTCGACGATGGTGATCGGATTTCGATTGAATGTCGGGTACGACGGCAACCAACCCATCCGGGCCGACTGCGCCAACGTGTCAGCGAGCGCCATGCCTTTGAATAGGCCCTTGCCGAGCGGTGTTGACAATGCATCCGCGCCGAATCCGTCATAACGCCACTGATCTGTGGCGAGATACCAAAATGCAGTCCCTGCCATCTGACGCGGGGGTCGTACCCAATCGAGGGCGAATGCCAGTTGTGCCCACCCGGTGAACGGTCGCACTTTTTCCTGACCGACGTAGTGGGCCCACCCACCACCATTGACCCCTTGGCAGCCGGTCAAAGTCGTCAACGCGAGCATCGCGCGGTAGATCTGATCCGAGTGGAACCAATGGTTGGTTCCCGCCCCCATCGCAATCATCGAGCGACCCCCGGACTTCTCCGCGTTGTCTGCGAATTCCCGAGCAATTCGAGCAACCGCTGCCGCGGGCACCGATGTGAATTCCTCTTGCCACGCAGGCGTATACGGCTCTGGGTCGTTGTAGTCAGCGGGCCAGTCACCGGGAAGATTCGCGCGACCCACGCCGTACTGGGCGAGCAACAGATCGAAAACCGTGGTGACGAGTTTGCCGGCTATTCGACGAACCGGAACACCGCGGCGCAGCGTCGAGCCTCCTTCGCTCTCGCCTTGGCCAACATCGAATCGAGGCATGTCGACAGCAACTGTGTCGGCATTCTCTGAGTACAGCGACAAAAGGGGATCGACACCTTCTAAATCCAGATTCCACCGACCCTTGCCGGACTCGGTGTGCCGATCACCAAGCGTCCCGTTCGGCACAACCGCTTCATTCGTCGCGGAATCAAGCAACACAGTGCGCCACGCGTCACCCTCCCCGTCGCGGCCGAGGTCTGTCGCCATGAGGAATCGATCTGGCACGAAGGCGCCCGGCGCATCGTCGCGTTCGCGCAACGTGATGAGGAATGGCAAGTCGGTATACGACTTCACGTATTCCTGGAACCGCGGAACCTGCCGTTGCACGAAGAACTCATTGAGGACGACGTGGCCCATTGCCATCGCGAGAGCGCCGTCGGTGCCGGGGTGGGCTGCTAGCCATTCGTCGGCAAACTTCGTGTTGTCGGCGTAGTCGGGACTCACGACGACCACTTTTTGGCCCTTGTAGCGGGCTTCGGTCATGAAGTGCGCGTCGGGCGTACGCGTCACAGGGATGTTGGAACCCCACATGATCAGGTAGGAGGCGTTCCACCAATCTGCCGATTCCGGCACATCGGTTTGGTCGCCGAACACTTGCGGCGACGCGATTGGCAGATCGGCGTACCAGTCGTAGAACGACAACATCGAGCCACCTATCAGACTCGTATATCGAGCGCCAGCCGCATGAGAGGCCATCGACATCGCGGGGATAGGTGAGAATCCGGCGACGCGATCGGGACCCCATTCCTTAATCGTATGGACCTGCGCTGCGGCAACGATTTCCAAAGCTTCGTCCCAGCGCGCGCGAACTAAACCGCCCTTGCCGCGGGCCTTCATGTACTTCGCCCGGCGGATCGGATCTCCGACGATGTCAGCCCACGCGGCGACTGGATCACCGAGTCGATCTTTGGCTTCGCGATACATCTCGAGCAGCACGCCGCGGACGTACGGGTAGCGCACTCGCGTCGGGGAGTAGGTGTACCAAGAGAACGCAGCGCCGCGAGGACATCCGCGCGGTTCGTATTCCGGCGAATCCGCCCCGACCGATGGGTAGTCGGTCTCCTGGGTTTCCCAGGTGATGATGCCGTCCTTGACGTACACCTTCCACGAACAGGAACCGGTGCAGTTCACACCGTGCGTTGACCGTACGACGCGGTCGTGTGACCAGCGATCGCGATAAAAGATGTCGGCTTCGCGCCCACCCTGTTTTGTCAGTGTCCGCAGGTCCGATGAGACGGCGTCTTTTTGCAGGAGACGGCGTCCGCGCAGGATGGCCTCGATGATGTTGCCGTCGATCCCGGTCTTGCTCACGCGTCACTCCTTGGTTGTGAGTTGTCCTGCGTTGAGTCATCCTGCGCCGATTTCGCGAGGTACACATGGCAAAGCAAGGGTTCGTCCTGGACGAATGGCTCGATTCCCACGGCCTGCAGTGGTCCGCCGAGACGATCCAAAGTTGCTTGGATCATCCCAAGGTGGACATTGCAGACAACTCGCCGGTTGTCGCGTGCCACTTCGGCGAATGGGCATCGGTGAAGTCGGATTCGATCGTGATCGAGATCGAACTCGGGATCGAATCCGAGATCGCCCATCAGGCCGCTAAGGGCGTCCCCCATCCCGGTGGGCGAGTCTCGGGACCCCGACCAGTCGGTCGCGGCCACGGCCTTCACCCAGCGTTGACCCGCTGCGATGGCTGCTGTGGCCGGATCCGGTGTCGCCCCAAGCCCTTCGGCCAAAACGGTTGCCAGCGACTTATAGGGCTCACCGTCAACGGTGTCCGTTGCCGTCTGAGAATGATTCGGATCGTCGGTGGGGGTTGCGCGATACAGGGACTTGGGCCTCCCCGGTCCGCTAGGTTTTTTGCTGACGCGAGTTGCGAGTCCGACCTCAACCAATTGGTCGAGATGGATCCGAGTCGTATTGAGGTGAAGCCCCACTTCGTCTGCGGCCTCAGCCACGTCGAGTGCGTCATTGGTACGTCGAAGAAGTTCCAAAAGCTCTGCCCGCTTAGGGACACTCAGCACTCGATGGGTACGGAGAGCTAGTTCACGTGCGGACACCCTTGCAATATTCACTATGGGTAGAGTAAATACAAGCATCATAGGAAATATGATCCAACCAATCAGCCACGACCGAAAGCCAGGGCCCGATGAGCGCAGCGAAATCACCTCAAGTCCAAGCCCCGACCTCCGCCGGGTCAGCCCCGCCTGCCCCGCCTGGCGAGCTAGTTCGTGAAGGCGCCTACCTCCAATTGGTGCTTGCGACGATCGGCTTCGGCGTCAACTTTTGGGCCTGGGCTCTAATGGGCCCACTTGGTCCGACTTACAAAAACGACCTCTCACTCTCCTTTTTCCAACAGTCGTTAGTTGTTGCGGTGCCGGTATTGGTCGGATCACTCGGACGCATCCCGATTGGGGGCCTTACCGACCGCTACGGAGCACGAGTCATGTTCCCGGTCGTGAGCTTCATGACGGTGCTTCCGGTCCTCTTCGTCGGCTACTACGGGACGAGTTTGGCCCGATTACTGCTCGGTGGCTTCTTCCTTGGACTTGGTGGCACGGCATTCGCGGTTGGCGTACCGCTGGTGAATTCCTGGTTCCCGCCAGCTCGACGCGGCCTCGCTCTCGGCATCTTTGGTATGGGCATGGGCGGAACCGCGATCTCTGCGTTCACTACCGTCAAACTCGTCGAGGCGCACTCGATCTCATTCCCGTTTGCGGTGGTCGCCTGGGTTCTCGTGGCGTACGCCGTTGTCGCGATGCTCTTTGTACGAAACGTACCCGGTCGGGTCGCAGCGTCCGGCAGTTTCTGGGATCGCACATGGACCACTTTGAAGATGAAGGTCACGCTGCAACTTTCCGCGCTTTACGCAGTCGGCTTCGGTGGGTTCGTCGCCTTCAGCGTCTATCTGCCGACGTACTTGCAGAATGCGTATGGCTTGACCCAATCTGACGCGGCAACTCGCACGGCGGGGTTTGTCGTTCTCGCTATCGTCGCTCGACCCGTTGGCGGCTATCTCTCCGATCGCTTCCACCCTGCCTCGGTGCTTGTCACGTCCTTCGCGGTCGTCGCTGGGCTCGCGGTGGTTGCGTCGTTGCACATGACACTCGTGCCGGTCCCGACGATTGCATTCCTCGGCATGGCCGCAATGCTCGGCGCGGCAGCAGGCGCGGTGTTTGCACTTCTCGCGCGCGTTGCGCCTCCGGACAAAGTCGGTTCCGTAACCGGCGTTGTCGGTGCCGCTGGAGGACTTGGTGGATTCGTTCCCCCGTTGATCATGGGCATCACGTATGGAGTATTCGGTAACTACGCGTTGGGGTACGTGTTGCTCGCGCTGGTCGCCGCTAGCGCGGCGCTCTATGCATGGACTGCCATGCGGTCCGAAGGTCGATGAAGCGCCCCTATCCTCGCGGGATGTCCCGTATGCGCTTCCTGGGTTTCAGGGTGGTGGGGATCATCGGGGCAAGCGCGCTCAGCCTGACCGCCTGTTCACTTCACCAGGGCGACTCGGGGGACAGTGGTGCAAGCCTGATCGTGATGGTGGCGTCGTCGGCGTCGACGGGTGTCACCGCCGCCGCCCGTGCCTTCGAGTCCGAGCACCCAGGGTTGTCAGTGTTGATCTCAGCCGGGGGAAGCGGCGCGCTGGTTCGGCAATTGGAGAGCGGGACGACGGCGGACGTACTCATCACCGCAAATACCGCCACGATGATTGCGGCACAAGGAAAGCAGCTGGTGTCCACCACGCCAGTGACGGTGGCGACAAGTCGGCTGGTCCTGGCGGTGCCGCAGGGGAACCCCGGGCGTGTGACGTCCCTGACCGATCTGTCCAACCCCGATCTGGTCGTCGCACTATGCGTGGTCGAGGCGCCCTGTGGGGCAGCTGCCCACGCGGCCTTGAGCGCGCAAGGGATCAACGCCGCCGCCGACACCTACGAATCGGACTCTGGACATGCACGGGGCCGTCTTGCCCTATGCGAGGCGGACGCTGCCTTGATCTGGGCAGCCGATTTGGGCGCGGACGACAAGGTGCTCGAGGTACGCCTGTCGGCCGGGCTCCTGCCCAGTACTCACTACCCGGCGGCAGTCGTCGCCACCTCGACGAACACAACGTCTGCCAACCAATTCGTGTTGTTCCTGTTAGGCGCTCGAGGGCAAGAGGCGCTCACTTCCCACGGCTTGGGTCCGAAGTAGTCCCGATGCGACGCATTCCGGTTGCGCTACTTGTGCCAGCGGTGGTGGCGCTGGCGTTCCTGACATTGCCCGTCGTCGCCCTGTTCACGCGGGTCGCGGTTGTTGACCTGCCGAGCCGACTACGAGAGCCACTCGTACTCGATGCGTTGCGGCTCTCCGTTGTGACCAGCACGATCTCCACGCTTCTGTGCGTGGTTCTCGGCGTACCGCTCGCGTGGGTGATCGCACGTCGCGGGCTGCGACTCCGTCAGCTCCTGCGGATCCTGGTGGTGCTCCCGCTCGTGCTGCCGCCGGTAGCCGGTGGCATCTCGCTGTTGGTTCTCCTCGGTCGCAACGGACTCGTGGGTCGCATGCTTGCGTCCGTAGGTGTCAGCCTTCCCTTCACCACCGCAGGCACGATCGTCGCGCAGACCTTCGTCGCACTTCCCTTCCTCGTCCTCGCCGCGGAGGGAGCCTTCCGCAATGTCGATCAGCGCCTGGAGGACGTCGCGGCGAGCCTCGGTGCATCGCAGCTAAGGGTGTTTCGGCGCGTGACCGTACCGGTGGCGGCTCCCGGGATCGTCGCGGGGGTGGTGCTGGCCTGGGCCAGGGCCCTCGGGGAGTTCGGAGCGACGATCACCTTCGCCGGCTCACTGCCTGGGCGCACCGAAACGCTGCCCCTCGCGCTCTATCGCGCGTTGGAACAGAGCACCGAGGCCGCTATCTCGGTGGGACTCGTCCTGCTTGCCTTCTCGATCGCGGTGCTGCTGCTTTTGCGCGAGCGGTGGTGGACGTTGTCGTGATGGCCACGTCAGGTTTGACGGCATCGGTGAGGACCAAGCGCGGCGACATCGACATCGACGTGTCCATGTCGGTCGGCTCGGGTGAGGTGCTGGCCGTACTCGGTACCAACGGTTCGGGAAAGACAGGTCTGATCCTCGCGTTGGCTGGGTTGGTGCCACTGGACTCCGGACAGGTGAAGTACGGCGACCGTGTTCTTGACGATGTCGCGACTGGGATCCACGTCGATGCGGCGGATCGCAACGTTGGCTATCTGCCACAGCACACGATGTTGTTCCCACACTTGTCGGTGCTAGAGAACGTCGCATTCGGACCTCGAGCACGTGGGGTGTCCACCGCCCAGGCACGTCGCGATGCGACAGACATGCTGTCTGCCGCTGGTCTCACGACTCTGATCAAACGGCCGGCAGCGACGCTGTCGGGAGGCGAAGCTCAACGCGTCGCACTGCTGCGCGCCCTGGCCTCTACGCCGGACCTGTTGCTGCTCGACGAGCCGACGTCGGCCCTCGACGTGAGTGCGCGCGCCTTCGTGCGGGCCGAATTGGTGTCTCGCCTCGGCAGTTTCGCAGGCGCGACTGTTCTCGTGACCCATGACGCGATCGAAGCACTCACGTTGGCATCTCGGGTGCTCGTCCTCGACGCCGGCAAGGTCGCCCAGGAGGGACTGGTCGGGGACGTCGTGAGGCGACCACGTACGCCGTTCGTGGCACGGTTGGCGGGCCTCACCGTCCTGTCCGGGACGGCGCATGAACATCGCGTGGATCTTGACCGCGGCGGCACACTCATCGTGGGGGATTCGGCGCAGGGTCGCGTGCTGGTCAGCGTCTCCCCTCGCGGGGTCAGCCTGCATCGGGACCGACCAGAGGGGTCTGCCCGCAACGTGTGGTGTGTTCGCGTGACGTCCATCGAAGCCGTAGGTGACGTCATCCGCGTGTCCTTCGAGGGCCAACCCTCCGCAGCAGCCGACCTCACCGCGTCGGCAATCGCAGAGTTGGAGGTGCGGCCGGGAATGGAGCTGTGGGCGTCGATCAAAGCAGCCGAGCTTGAGGTGTATCCGGCATGACGATGCACCCGGACGAGATCCACGTACGGTTGTTCGCCGCGGCACGTGCTGCGGCGAATGGTCAGGGTGATGTCGTCATGGCCGTCACCTCACTCGCCGAGGTTGTAGAGATCCTGACCGAGTCGTACGGACCCGAGATGGCGAGCGTCCTGGCTCGCAGTTCGTTCCTCGTCAACGACGTCGCGGTCTCGCGTGGCAATCAAGACCGACCGTTGGAACCGGGAGCAAACGTCGACGTGCTCCCGCCGTTCGCGGGCGGGTAGTCGCAGCGCGCTCAACCGCCGATAGCCGACATCGGCCGGGCAGGCTGGAGGAACCCCGGGTCATCGATACCGTGACCGGGTTGTTTGCCAGCGACGCAGGTCTGCACCAGCGCCGCGATCTCGGCATCATCGGCATCGGCGCGAATTGGCGTACGCAAGTCGGTCTCATTGCGCGCGAATAGGCAGGAGCGGAGTTGGCCGTCGGCGGTGAGTCGCAGGCGGTCGCAAGAAGCGCAGAATGGCCGAGTTACGGAAGCGATCACTCCCACCGTTGCGGGACCGCCATCAACGAGAAACTCCTCGGCTGGCGCTGAGCCGCGACCGTCGCCGGGTCTGAGGTTGAACTCCTCGCTCAACAAAGTCAGAATCTCGGCCCCCGTCATCATCGTCGTGCGGTCCCACGAATGTTGCGCATCGAGCGGCATCTGCTCGATGAAGCGTAGGGAGAGTCCTTCGTGTAACGCCCATCGAAGAAGTGGCACGGCTTCGGTGTCGTTGACACCTCGGAGAAGTACGGCGTTGACCTTCACCGGCGAAAGACCGGCGGCTTTTGCGGCGGCCACACCGGCCAGCACATCAACCAAGCGGTCGCGGCGGGTGATCGCGAGAAACCGATCCCGCTTCAACGTGTCAAGGCTGATGTTTACCCGTTCAAGTCCCGCGTCGGCGAGCGGTGCGGCCAGTGAGGGAAGTCGTATCCCATTGGTAGTTAAGGAGATCCGCGGCGCATGGGGTAGCGAAGCGATTGCCTCGACGATCTCGACGACGTCCGGACGGAGGAGGGGCTCCCCACCAGTGAGCCGAACGTGTTCGATGCCGAGATCCACCGCGATCTCGATGACACGGAGAAGTTCGCGCGTACTAAGGATGTCTTGATGGGGAATCCAGGGCATTCCCTCGGCGGGCATGCAGTACGCGCATCGCAGAGAACATCGATCAGTCAGTGATACCCGCAGATCGCGATGAACCCGACCAAAGCTGTCCTTGAGGTTGGTCATGCGCAATTGACCCATTCATCGGTTCCGTCGGCAAAGGTCTGGTGCTTCCACACGGGGAGGTATTCCTTCACGTTATCGACGATTCGGGCACACGTGGCCAGGGCTGGTGCACGGTGAGCCGCTGAGACGGCAACCACCAAAGCCGCGTCGCCAATCTTGAGCTGGCCAGTTCGGTGGCTCACTGCGACAGTGACGTTGCCGCCCTCGGGTCCGAGTCGAGTGACGACATCAACGAGTACGGCACTTGCGCTGGGATGTGCCTCATATTCTAACTCGACCACGTCACGGCCGTTGTCGTGATCTCTCACCACCCCCACAAAGGTGACAACTGCTCCAGCTCCGCTTCTCGACACCGCGACAACGTGCTCTGAAGTGTTGAGTTCATTTTCCGTAACTTGGCAAAATGCCAAATTGAGCATGCTTGCTCCGGCCACGTTGCTCACCACGGATTCGCGGCCGTGGGCTTGCCGCGGATGGCCGCCACCCCGAAGTACATCGACAGCGTGCGCAAGCAACGGCCCGGCGACGGCAATGCCGTCACGTACCCCCCCCGTCGAGCCAGGGAACGCGAGCACGAGGGATTCTCCAATGGTGCCAGCCACCATTCGCGAAAGGTCTGCCGTGGGTACGTGCTCTCGCGTTGCCGCGCGGATGGCTTCGCAAATGCCTGGCAGTTCCTTGTCCAGCAGTGGTTTCACGGCCTCGGGTGTGACATCGCGCGGGCCGATTCCGGTGCCGCCGGTCAGGAGCACGACGTCGACGCCTTCGGCGAGGGCTGACCGTACGGCCTGGGCAATCTCGAATTGCTCATCCGGCACAAGGGTCGGGAACTCTGTCTCGACTCCGAAGTCGGTGAGCAATGCGACGGCAAGCGGTCCCGAACGATCTTCGGCCTCACCGGCCGCGACCCGATCAGACACCGTGATGACGCGACCACGCAGTTTCACGATTTCGGTGTCCTCTGGCGCTCGCGACTCGATCATGAATCTTCCGATCGCGTCCACGAGCCAGAGCGCCCTCCGTCCTTGCTATCGACGCGTAGGTCCGTCAAGACCGCTGCTGGGTCGAGCGCTTTGATCATGTCGATCACTGCCAATCCGGCGATTGCTACAGCAGTGAGGGCCTCCATCTCAACGCCCGTACGGTCAGTAGTGCGTACGACTGCTCGGAGCTCGACACCACGCTCGACAACGTCAACGGCGACTTCGACGTGGTGTAGGGCGATTGGATGACACAGCGGGATCAGGTCCGGGGTGTGTTTGGCTGCCATGATGCCCGCGATCCGCGCGACCGCTACAACATCGCCCTTAGGCACGGACCTGGTTGAAATAGCGGCAAGGACGTCTGCTGTTGTGCTGACACACCCCGACGCGGTGGCGGTACGAATGGTGACATCGCGCTCGGAGACGTCGACCATTTGGGCGTTGTCACGATCATCGAGATGGGTCAACTTCGGCACAATCATTCCCTCCGTCGGGATCAGGCTATGCCTCGCGGCGTGTTCGCGATGCATCGACTGATGTCGTGTTGGTCGTACTTTGCCGTGGGCTCACTTAGTCTGCTCACATGCCCGCTCGCCAACTTCCGTACGCGGCGGTGGTCCTGACCGGTGGCGGTGCCGCGCGAATGGGCGGGATCGACAAGATGGCGCTCGAGGTGAATGGGCAAACCATCCTGCGACGAGTGCTTTCCGCTGTCGATGATGCGAGCGAGATCGTTGTGGCGGGTCCCCGACCGAGAGTCGAGTTCGACGCCGGACGAGTGATATGGGTTTGCGAATCTCCGCAATTCGGCGGGCCAGTTGCGGGCATCGACGCAGCCGTGGCATCTGTGCGCAGTCCAGTTGTGCTGGTGCTCGCAGGAGATCTTCCATTTGTCGCAGGTCTCCCCGGGGCATTGCTAGAAGCGCTTGCGCGTGCGCCCGAGGCAGATGCCGTTGTGCCCCAAGACGCCGAAGGGCGGTGGCAACCTTTGGCGGCGGCTTATCGCACCGGGGCTCTGCGGGCTGCGTTGCGTTCAATGGGAGACGCACATGGGAAATCCGCGCGAACGTTGTTGACCCATCTTTGTGTAGTCGGCGTTTCGGCAGCGGAATTGCCAGAAAACTCGCTCTTCGACATCGACACGAAGTCCGATCTTGAGACGGCCCAAGGGACCAACGACAGGCAAGGAGTAGCGATGCTCGATGAATGGACGACTGCACTGTGTCGTGAGCTGGGTCTCGACGTGGAGGTCGATACCGATTTATTGCTCGACGTCGCTAAGGATGCTGCGCACGGCGTAGCACGTCCGGCGGCACCGATCACCACATTTCTTGTCGGCTATGCCGCGGCGCTCGGTGGTGGAGATGCAGCAGCCGTCGAAGCGGCCGCCGACACGGCTCGCTTGCTCGCAACTCGCTGGGCGAAGGATCATTCGTCCTCGTGACCTCTGAAGCGGCGAGTTGGGACGATGCTCGGGTTGCGGCGTACGAGTGTGGCGTCGAGCTTGATGCTGAGCCGGTTCCATTGCGGTTGGGGGACAGGCGCGTACTGGCGAGAGACGTTACGTGCGCGACAGCGTTGCCGCCGTTCACGACCTCGGCGATGGATGGGTGGGCAGTAGCAGGAGCTGGGCCGTGGCAGGTGGTTGGCGAAGTGCTGGCGGGACGGGTCTGGTCTGAAGAACTGTCGCCGGGCAATGCCGTACGGATCGCGACGGGTGCGGTCATCCCCCTGGGTACGCTCGGGGTATTGCGGCGCGAGCACGGGACGCTCGGTGGTGACCGCGGTCTTCACGGGGATGTCTCGCCGGGCCAAGACATCCGGCTAGTCGGCGAGGAAGCCGGACGCGGGGACGTGCTCGCAAGTGCCGGAACTCTCGTGACTCCTGTGCATCTCGGGCTTGCTGCGGCGGGTAGTGCCGACGAGTTGATGGTCGTACGGCGACCTGCCGCACACGTGCTCATCTTGGGTGATGAATTGTTGGATTCGGGATCGCCGCGTGATGGTCGTGTGCGTGACAGTCTCGGACCTCAAATCCCAGGTTGGTTGGAGAGAATGGGTGTCATCACGTCTTCGTTGACCCACGTTGAGGACACGCTCTCGGCCCACGTTGACGCGCTTGCTGCGGTTGGCGATGCCGATCTCGTGGTGACGACAGGCGGTACGGCGGCGGGTCCTGTCGACCACTTGCATTCTGCGATTGCTGCCGTTGGCGGCCAATTGGTCGTCGATTCTGTCGCCGTACGCCCGGGTCACCCGATGCTGCTGGCTCGGTTGGGTGAGTGCCAGTGGCTGCTTGGCCTGCCGGGCAACCCGCAGTCGGCGGTCGTCGCGCTGTTGTCGTTGGGTGGGCCGCTGCTGGCTCGGCTCTTCGGTCAGTCCTTTGTTGCTCTAGACGACGTCGTCCTCGCTGAGAATGTCACTGCGCCCTCGCGGGAGACGCGGCTCGTACTCAGCACTTTGTACTCGGGAGTTGCGACGCCAACCGCTCACCTGGGCTCCGCCATGTTGCGCGGATTGGCCGCATCGGATGGATTTGCCGTAGTCCCACCGGGGGGCTCGGCGGCCGGAGACACCGTCGGGTGGCTTCCGCTTCCGGCGTGAATCCTCTGCGACGGCCGACCGGACCAGCTAGGACTTGATGCGCGCCATGGTGGGGTCATAAAGCGGGCGCAGCGACGCGGTCGCGGAATAGATGTCGCCAGCGATCTCAACGGTCCACTCACCGCTCTCGAGGTACGCGGCATCAATCGCTTCGCCTTCCGACAGCGACATCGGCTCGATCATTGCTAACCCGATGGCGCCGCCCAGGGTGTGGCCGTACGACGCCGCGCGGATGTACCCAACGGCGACACCATTGCGGCGCACGACCTCGGCGTGAAACATCAACGGTTCCGGATCGGAAAGCAAGATCTGTACAAGTCGGCGAGACAACGGTCCGACCGCCTTCTTCGCGACCACCGCATCACGTCCAATGAATCCACCGGGCTTGTCGAAGTCAACAGCGAACCCCAAACCCGCCTCGAGGACCGAGTCGGTGTTGTCGATGTCGTGCCCGTAGTCGCGATAACCCTTCTCCATCCGCAAACTTGCCAGCGACTTCAAGCCGGCGTGCCGCAATCCGCAAGCTTCACCCGCGTCAACAAGACGGTCATAAACATGTGTGGCCATCTCGGTCGGGATGTAGAGCTCGTAGCCAAGTTCGCCGAGGTAGGTGATGCGGATGCACATTGCGTGCCCGAACCCTAGATCGATCTCGCGGGCCGTACGAAATGGAAACGCGTTATTCGACATATCAGTCGATGTGACCGAGGTAAGCAAGTCACGTGAGTGAGGACCTTGAATGTTGATTTGGGCGTACGCCGACGTGACGTCAGTCACGAACACCTGCATGTCGTCGGTGATGTGACGACGCATCCAAGTCTCAACATGTCGATGTGCTGTGTCGGAGGCCACCACGAAATAGTTCTCGTCGTCGTGCTTGGTCACCGTCAGATCGGCCTCGAGTGTGCCCGCGTGATTGAGCCACTGGGTGTACGTGATCACCCCCGACTCACCATCGACATTGTTGGCCGAGATGTAATTCAACAACTTTCCCGCATCGCGACCAGTGACCGAAAACTTGGACATGAACGACATGTCCATCAAGATCACGCCATCACGTGCGGCACGATGTTCAGCGGCCCAGTAGGGAAACCAATTCTCCCGTCCCCACGACAACGCGTCGACTTTCGCTTCAACGCCAGCGGGCGCGTACCAGTCGGCGCCTTCCCATCCGCTCACGTCACGGAAGTACGCCCCGCGCGCAACGAGGCGATCATGAAGCGCCGACTTCTTCACCCCTCGTGCTGTCTGCATCGACTTGGTCGGGTAGTGGCACAGGTACACCTGCCCCAGCGACTCGACAGTGCGGGTCGCGCGGTACTCCGGTGTCGTTTGATAGGGATGCAACCGATCAATGTTCATGCCGGTGATGTCAATATCTGGCAAGCCATTGACGATCCAATGGGCGAGTGCTCGACCCATGCCACCGCCCGTCAAGATGCCGATGGAATTCAATCCGGCCGCGACGAAGTAGTTGCGCAACTCTGGTGCTTCACCAAACACGGGCGCGAGGTCGGGGGTAAAGCTCTCCGGTCCGCAGAAGAATTTGCGGATCCCCACATCGGCGAGCATCGGGATGCGTGCCATGGCCGTCTCGAGGTACGGCCCCATCCGCTCCCAGTCCGGTGGCAACTCGCCAAAGGAGAATTCCGATGGGATGGCGTCGACGCGCCACGGTGCGCAGACCGGCTCGAAGAGCCCGACAAGCAGGCCGGACCCTTCCTCGCGGTAGTAGCCGTGCGACGCCGGATCCTCTAGCACGGGCCAGTCGGAGGACACCTCCGCGATCGGCTCGGTCAACAAGTAGTAGTGCTCAGCGGCCTGCAAGGCGATCGTGATGCCGTCGGCCTCGCCGAGTTGTCGCGCCCACATGCCCGCACAGTTGACGACGTACTCACACTCCACAAAGTTGTCTTCGCCGATGCCGGCCTCATCGAACTGCCGAGTCGCTACCCCAGTGACGGCTCCACCCTCCGACCGCACACCGGTGACCGTCACGCCCTCGACGATGCTCGCGCCAGCCATCCGCGCGCCCTTTGCCATCGACATCGTCGCGTCAACTGGATTCACGCGACCATCGTCGGGGACATAGAAACCGGCGAGGAGATCCTCGGTCCGCGCAATGGGAAAGAGGTCGGCGACCTCACGTGGTGAGATCTCTTGCACGTCGACGCCGCAGTAGCGATTAAACGCCGAGACGCGGCGATACTCCTCCAACCGATCGACGTCTTGAGCGACCTCAATAAATCCGCACGGTGTGAATCCAGTTGCCAGCCCCGTCTCCGCCTCAAGCCGTGAATACAGATCTCTCGTGTACTTGCGCAACTCCGTCGACGTCTCCGAGGTCGAACCGAACGTGACCATCAACCCGGCCGCGTGCCAGGTCGTGCCCGAAGTCAGCTGGTGTTGTTCGAGCAGCAGGACGTCTCTCCAGCCCAAATGCGCGAGGTGATATGCCACCGACGTTCCGATGATCCCGCCCCCGATAACAACGACTCGCGCGCGCTGGGGCAGGA
>JBBRTC010000039.1:0-20962 GCA_038244765.1 Candidatus Nanopelagicales bacterium
AAGAAGGCCGCTGCCAAGCGCACCACGAAGAAGGCCGCTGCCAAGCGGACCACGAAGAAGGCAGCAGCAAAGCGCACGGTCAAGAAGGCCGCTGCAAAGCGTCCCGCAAAGAAGGCCGCCAAGCGCAAGGCTCCGGCCCGTCGCGCCAAGAAGGCCTAACGGTCACTTCCCTGCCGTTGATTTCGATGAGGCCCGTCCCTTCGGGGGCGGGCCTCATCACTTCTTCTCACTACGGCGCGTGGACTACGGCGCCCCTACTACTTCTAGGATGAATCTCCCCAGGCCTTATCGCGCGCATCTTCTTGAGCCGTACGCTCCTTGGCTCGGTTCAAGGCATCTGCTGCTTCGGCTTCGGTGTCGTAGGGACCCAGCCGCTCAGCATTAGCACAACCGTCCTCCGATTCGACGCGCATGTGTCGAAGGCAGAACCACCACACAGTGATCAACTCCTTGAGTGTTCGAGACCATGGTGCCACCCGCTTACACTTTCGTCATGGCTCTTGCACCTGGACTCATCTCTCCGCCGCGATCCGTCCCGGCGAACATCGCGCGACCGGAGTACGTCGGCAAGCCGTCACCGGCCCGCTACACCGGACCAGAAGTGAAAGATGCGGACACGATCGCGGCGATGCGAATCGCGGGGCGCATCGCCGCCGAAGCTCTCGCCGAGGTCGGTAGGCACGTGCGTGCAGGTGTCACCACCGATGAGCTCGATGCAGTTGGTCACGCATCTCTGTGCGATCGAGGCGCGTACCCCTCGACCCTCGGTTACCGGGGATACCCCAAGTCCTTGTGCTCGTCATTGAACGAAGTCATCTGTCACGGGATCCCGGACTCGACCGTGTTGCACGAAGGCGACATCTGCAATGTCGACATCACGGCGTACATCGGCGGCGTGCACGGGGATACCAACGCGACATTCCTCGTGGGTGAGGTCGACGAGGAATCGCGATTGCTGGTCGAACGCACGTACGAGGCCACCATGCGGGGGATCAAGGCTGTCGCTCCCGGGCGTCCACTCAATGTCGTGGGACGAGTGATCGAGTCTTACGCCAAGCGATTCGACTACGGCGTCGTTCGAGACTTCACCGGACACGGAATCGGCACCGCGTTTCACTCGGGCCTTGTTGTCCCCCACTACGACGACCCTCGAGCCGATTTGATCCTCGAGGCTGGCATGACATTCACCATTGAGCCGATGCTGACGTTGGGAACGTACGACTACGACACCTGGGACGACGGCTGGACGGTCGTCACGGCCGACGGACGCCGTACGGCGCAGTTCGAACACACCATCTTGGTCACGGCCACCGGCGCCGAAATCCTCACGATCGTCTAGTCATTTTGCGCACGTACGGTGATCATTTGAGGAATCCTCGCGTCGGGGGTACGTGCGCGTTTACATTCCTTACACTCGCATCGTGACGCAATGGCTCAACGAGGACCAGCAACGCCATTGGCGCGCCTACATCACCATGGCGGCGCTGCTCGAGGAGCGGCTCGGGCAGGAACTCCAGAAGGCGCACGGCATTTCCATCAAGGACTACGAGATTCTTGTTCGGTTATCCGAGGCACCTGAACACAGCATCCGGATGAGCGAACTCGCGGAGCAAACACAATCGTCGCGAAGTCGGCTGACACATCAAATTGATCGGCTCGAAAAACTGAACTATGTACGCCGAGACCGCTGCACAGGCGACAACCGCGGTCGACTGGCCGTGCTCACCGAAGCCGGGGTCGCCGCGTTGGTCGAGGCGGCACCTACCCACGTTGACGGTGTTCGCACCCACCTCGTCGAACAACTCACGCCTGAACAATATCGAGCCTTTGGCAATGCCAGCAGCGATGTCGCGAAGCACCTCGCCTCGCTGAAGACCGAAGACGCTTAGCGCGTCCGCGGAAGCAGAGGCGGCGGACGAGTCGACCTCTAAGCCGGATTCTGTCTTGATCGCTTGCGCGATCATGGACGGCCATCCATCTGGGACCGCTGTTGCCAACGGCCTCGTGCGGCCTACCCGCAGACTCGGGCGGGCCGCCCTCGAACGTCTGCGCAGATGTCGCACTCTTGCGAGTACGCCATCCTCTTGGCCTTGCTCCAGGTGGGGTTTACCTAGCCACGCCAGTCACCTGACGTGCTGGTGGTCTCTTACACCACCGTTTCACCCTTACCGACCGACTCTTACGAGCCGCTCGGCGGTCTATTTTCTGTGGCACTGTCCCGCGGGTCACCCCGGGTGGGCGTTACCCACCACCTTGCCCCATGGAGTCCGGACTTTCCTCGACGCGCGCTGCATCAGCTCGCACCGCGACCGTCCAGTCGGCTCGTCCGCCGCGTGGTCAGGGTAGAGCAGCCGGTTCGAAGCGCACGAGTCGCTTCGCAGGATTGGCTTCGGCAAGGCGTACGAACACGGCCTCACCCAAGGGTAGATCTCCAACCGCGTCGGCCCGGACAGCCGGATCGGCCAGTTGGACGACCGAGTGGGAGTTGCGGTGCTCGACCACCATGGCGCGGAACGACTGGCCAACGCGATGCGAGAGCAGGACTGCCTCCACGACGTCAACGCAGGCACGTTCGAGCGCCGCAGCGCGCCGATCGGCGGCAGACATCTCCGCCGGCAGCTTCGACAACGCAGCGATTGTCCACGCTGGGATCTCCACATCGGCGCAGAGCGCGAGGCATACCTCGGTGGCGTACCGATCGACGAGGCGTCGAAGTGGAGCCGTGACATGCGCGTACGGTGCGGCAACAGCGGAGTGCGTCGTGACGCGAGGAAGCGAGCTGCCGTCGCGGGCGTCGAAGGACGTGTACCCCGCCCCCCGCAACAGCACCGTGGCCAGCGTGAGAAACGCTGCGTGCGACGGCGTGTGCGGATCAAGCCCACGCATGAGATCGGCGTACGACATGTCGGCGGGCCACGGGATAGCCAAGGCGGCAGCGGTACGGCGTACTCGATCAAGTTCGTCAGCCGCGGGGGCCGGCATTGTCCGCAAGATCCCGACGCGGTGTTCGAGCATCATCGCGGCCGCTGCCATACCGGTCAGCAGCGAAATCTGTGCGTTCCACCCCTCTACGGCTTCGGGCGCACGAAACAGCAGACGAAAACTCCGCCCATCCTCTTCGACCACCTGCTCGGGCGTCGGAAGATCGACCCCACCCCGTTCGCGCTCTCGATCGATCCGCAACATTCCGACCGTCTTGAGCAACGTAAAGACGTCAGCGACTGCCTCGTCAACCTGCTGGTCTCCTGGCTCACGAATACCGTCGAGGTGACGCTGCACTTCGTCGTACGCCCATTGGCTACGACTTTGCACCCAAGCCCGATGTACCTCGGTGTTGACCAGTTCGCCGCGGTCATCGAGGTCGAGGGTCCACAGGACCGCGGGACGCATCACCGAGGGAAACAAGCTCGCCGCGCCCTCGCTGAGGACGGTGGGATGCAAGGGAATGCGTTCGTCGGGGCAATAAAGGGTGACTCCTCGAGCGTGTGCTTCCACATCGATCGGCGAATCAGCGTCAACGAAGAAGGCAACGTCGGCGATCGCGTAGTGCACGCGATAGCCACCTTCGCGAGTCGCGATGTGCAAGGCTTGATCCAGATCTTTAGAACCCACAGGGTCGATCGTCAGCAACGCAATGTCGGTGGCGTCCACGCGCCGGTGTTCGATATTGCACGCCAGGCCACGCTCGGCCGCGGCGTTAGCCGCGGAAAGTACGGCCGACGGGAACTCTTCGGCGACGCCGAGTTCTGCGCGTGCGCTGTCGAAGCCATTCCGAATCAACTCGCCTTGGCGAGTCAGCAGACGGAGCTGGCGACGGGGCACCCCACAAGGCTAGACAACTTCGGATCTAGCAGGATCACCGAGTGCTCCTGCTTCTTCCCCCCTCAGAAGGCAAGACGCGACCCGCGCGCGGCAAACCTCTGGCTCTTGGGTCGTTGAGTTTCCCGTGCCTCACTGAATCTCGACTTTCGGTTTTGGACGCGCTGACAACGCTGTGCGCATCAGACCCGGTTGGTGCTCGGGGCGTCTTGGGGACATCGAGGGCCCAGGATGAGTTGATCGCTCGCAATGCGCGACTTGCCATGGAGCCGTGCGCGAGCGCAGACCGGATCTACACGGGCGTGCTCTACGAGTCCTTGGGCCTGCGCACTCTCGACCCGGACGCGCGGCGTCGAGCCATCGGCCACATTCTCATCATGTCGGCGCTCTTCGGCGTCGTACGAATCACCGACCGCGTGCCGGCGTACCGGCTATCCGCGGGTACCCACCTGCCGATTCCGGGCTCGCGCACGAAGATCCTGGCCGTCAACAAACTCTGGGCTGACTCGCTGAAGCCGGTCATGCACGACCTCATCGAAGATCGCCTTGTCATCGACTTGCGATCCGGCCCCTACACCTCGATGTGGAAGCCCACGAAGGATCAGGCCCACCGAGTGGTCAGGGTGCGTGTCCTGGCGGAGTATGCCGATGGCCATCGAGTCACAGTGAGCCACTTCAACAAATCCACCAAAGGCGTACTGGCGCGAGCATTGCTGAGCCACAGTGCGCGGATGAGATCCGCGTCCGAATTGGCCGACAGATGTGTCCAACTCGGATTTCGAGTGGAACTCACTGAGACAACGGAACTAGGACATTCCAGCGGCCTCGACGTGATCACTGCGATGTAAGTCGGTGTTCAGGGCCCACTTCGTTCAGTCCCCGTAGCGACGAATTCCCATCAGCGAACCACGCGGCGGTCGACACCGAACCCGGGACGATTTCCATCCGATAAAGCGACTCCAACGGGGCCCCGACCGTCTCGCTCACGATCACCTTGATGGGTGTGACGTGTGCGACTACCACGACACGTTGACCGGCGTACTCCTGAGTGAGTTGGGCAAGACCTTTCCGCACTCGTTCTGCCACCTGCGCAAATGACTCGCCCCCTGGTGGTGCGAAGTGAACCGAGGCCAACCACGCATCGAGCTCGTCTGGCCATCTGTCCCGGGCTTCGGCAAAAGTAAGGCCGTCCCACTCCCCAAATGCGCACTCGCGAAACGCGTCGCGCACGACCACGTCGACGCCGAGGCGATCGGCGATCGCCTGCGACGTTTCTCGCGTACGCAGCAAGGGCGAGCTAACAATCACATCGGCACCGCCGCGGGACTCAACCAATGCGGCCGCCGTGCGGGCTTGATGGTGTCCAATCTCGGCGAGCGGGAGGTCCGCGCCGCCGGCGCCACTGAATCGTTTGGCCAGCGAGTGCCGCGTCGCACCGTGACGAATGAGCATCAACAGGGTGGGGCTGCCGAGATCGGGACCCCACCCGGGCAGAGATGGGTGCGGGCGGATCACGCCTTCATCCGCGTAGGTCGCTTCACTCTCTCCAGGACAACGATCGATCCGCGCCAAACCCCCGATCGCCTGCGAATCGAGCGATTCGTTGCCAAGGGCGTCCGCCGCGGAGTTCTGCGCGCGCGGGATCCAGGTGTAGTTGACCCGCTCGCGAGGAAAGACATCGCGAGCCTGAAGCGCGATTCGACGAAGTGCGTCGTTCTTGATGGCCCACCTGCCGGTCATCTGCTCCACGACGAGTTTGGAGTCCAGCCGTACTTCGACGTGGGCGTCCGGGTTGATGTCGTGTGCGGCGCGCAGCCCTTCAAGCAGACCCGTGTATTCAGCCACGTTATTGGTCGTCTCGCCGAGGTAGTCGGCACGTTCGACCAGTACCTTGCCGGTCTCCGCGTCGCGGACCAAGGCACCGTATGCCGCGTGGCCGGGATTCCCGCGAGACGCTCCGTCGGCCTCGACGATCAATCGCGAATGAGGCGTCGTCAATGCCCGAGGCCAGACTCAGCCGTGCGGACCAAGATGCGTCGACACTCTTCGCACCGGACGACTGCGTCGGCTTCGGCGGTGCGGATACGACCGAGATCGATCGGTGTCAGTTGCATTCGGCAGCCTTCGCAACGGCCCTGGTGAACGCGAGCAGCACCGATGCCACCGCTGGAAGCGCGTAACTTTTCATACAGCGCAAGTAACTCTGCTGGAATGGTTTGCACGATCTTGGCTCGCTGCGTAAGGGCCTGATCGCTGTCGTAGGCAATGTCAGCGACAACAGCGTCGCGGGTATTGGCCACTTGTTCGCGTGCGGCATCCTTTGCCGTTCGTTCTGATTCCAGCGCGGCCAACGAATTGCGCGCGCTTTCAGCACGTTCAAGGGCTTCGAGTTCAACATCTTCGAGATCCGACTGCCGGCGCTGAAGCGAGATCACCTCGTGCTGGATGCTTTCGAGTTCTTTTGCCGAAGTGATCCTGCCCGAGTCCAGCATCTCTTGGTCGCGCGCAGATCGCTGTCGTACCTGTTCGACATCGGTGTCGGCCTTCGCCACGAGGTCTTCGAGATCAGAGAGCTCGGTTTGACCGGCGATGATGAGGTCGCGAAGTTGGGTCAACTCGGCATCGATCTCGCCAAGTGCGATCTCCTCCGGCAGGGGTCGCCGACGGTGAGCGAGCTGATCGAGGGTGAGATCGAGGGCTTGGAGTTCGAGAAGTCGCAACTGTTCTGGTGCAGCGATGACGGCGTTCAGCGCGTACTCCTTCGTCAATTTTCAGTTCTGGCCTGTCCAGTGGGATCGGCCATTCCGACCAGGTGAACCTTAGATCACGGGCGGAAGCTTCCTCGGCCGGCCAGCGTGCGAGCGCCGATGCGTCGTACATGCCTGGGGCGTTGGATCAGCCAATCCAGCAGGTCGCTACCGGGCAGGGCGGGGGCGATGCCGAAGCCTTGGGCGAAGTCGCATCCCATCTTCGACAGCGCCTCCAACGTTTCGTTGTTCTCGACGCCTTCAGCGATGATGAGGAACCCGAGGTTGTGAGCGAGGTCGACGACGGAGCGCACGATCGCGCCGTGGGCCTCGTTGGTCATCATGTCGGCGACGAACGCGCGATCTACCTTGAGCTCATGAATCGGCAGGTGCGACAACAAACCCAGCGAGGTTTGGCCCTGGCCGAAGTCGTCAATGCTGATACGTACGCCCGCGTCCACGAGACTCGTCAAGGTGCGCTGCGCTCGACCAATATCGGTGAAGAGCGCGGTTTCAGTGATCTCCAGAATCAGCCGTGAACTCGGGACGTTGCTCTCATCCAGAGCAGTCAACACGCTGTTTGCGAATAGCGTTTGGGTCAGGTTGCGGGCAGACACATTGACAGCGACCGAGATCCGCTCTCCCGCGGATCCCCATTCTTGGATTTGGCGCAACGCTTGGCCCATCACCCAGTCGGTGAGCGGATTAATGAGCCCGGTTTGCTCCGCAAGGGGCAGGAAGTCCTGCGGTTGAAGCATTCCGCGGGTCGGGTGGTTCCACCGAATGAGTGCTTCGACGCCGGTGACGCTGTCATCAGGGAGATGAAGTTGCGGTTGGTAGTACAGAAGTAGTTCGTTGTTGGACAGTGCACGGCGCAGCTCGCTGACGACGGCAAGGCGGTCAGCGTCGTAGTCGTCGTGTTCAACCCGATAGCGGGTCACGCCGGCGTGGCTGGACTTGGCGACGTACATTGCGATGTCGGCGCGCTGGATCAACGTTTCCGAATCAAGTCCGTCGTCAGGGATGAGTGCATATCCGATGCTCGCCTCCGCAGAGAGCGGGAGGCCCCGAATCTCAACAGGTTCCGCGATAGACACCAGGAGCCGGTCGAGGATTGCGACGGCATCGATCTCGGTGACGATGCGGGGCAAGACCACGCCAAATTCATCGCCACCGAGTCGAGCGACCGTGTCTCCCGGGCGAATTGCCTCGGCCAGTCGCGCGCCAAGATGAGCGAGGAGGGCGTCGCCGTTCTCGTGGCCGAGAGAGTCGTTGACGATCTTGAAACGATCCAAGTCAATGATCGCGATCGCCCCGGCGTGACCTTGCGAACGGTCGATCATTTCGGCAACGCGACGATGGAAGAGACGCCGGTTCGGCAGCCCTGTGAGTGCGTCGTATTCGGCGAGGTGCGCGTTGCGTGCCGCCTGATGGCGCAGGCGGCCATTCGTGATGATCGAGAGGCCTGCGAGTAAGACGTACAAGGCACCGAGACCGACGCCGAGATTGCGATAGAGCGACATCGCGCTGTTGTCGATGTCACGCTGAATCGGTGCGTACGGCAGGTAGAGCTCGAGGACACCAACCGGATGAGCAGGGATACCCGCCCTGAGGGCAAGATAGATCTCGACCGCATCAGCCCCGACGGGTCCGCTGTCGTTGTCGTCGGAGTTAAGTCGAGTCATGAGGGCAACGCGCTCGCCCTTCGCTGCCTCGACGGCTTCCGCTTCGGGTGTCTTCGAGAACCCGGATCCGTCGCCGGAAAAGATCACAACCCCATCGAGGTCGCGGAGCCGCAATCTGGGAATGACCCCGCTGGCGCTGACGTCGCGGGCCAACTGACTCAGACGCCGGGTCGCCAGCAGCGATAGGCCTTGTCGCAAGTCGCTGCCGTCCAGAATCGGTTCGACAGCGGTTGCGGCAAAGAGATCGGCTTCGGATTGGGCCTCGACGAGTCCTCGGGCGGTGGCCGAGGATTGGTAGGAACGGGCCAGGACCAGACCCAGGACCAGGATCGGGATAAGGCTCAGCACAGCGAACGCCACAAACAGGCGAGTCGCGGAATGACTTTCTCGCCCGAGCGCGCCCATTCGTCATTTCTCGACAAGCCGGTGCGCCATCTGAACCGGATCAGGCGGGGAACTCTCGGGATGGTCGGGGTCTGGATCCCTCCTGGGCCTGGCGGCGGAGTGCCCACGCCGCTGGGCTCCGCTTGAGAGGCGTACGCCTAGCCAGCGAGCGTGCCAGCAAAGACCTGCCAGGCGAGCAGCGACTTGGCGATCAGGCTCA
The DNA here is from genome assembly GCA_038244765.1 of Candidatus Nanopelagicales bacterium. Classification (GTDB taxonomy): domain Bacteria; phylum Actinomycetota; class Actinomycetes; order S36-B12; family JBBRLC01; genus JBBRLC01. Next base: position 8,856 of record JBBRTC010000039.1, read on the forward strand.
AGGTGATGTACGCCTTCTCGCCGACCAGGTAGTCCTTCCATCGGCCGACTTGCTTGTACTGCAGCCATTGGTTCAGCGCGAATACGTTGAAGAAGAGGAACAGCGAAATGATGATTCCGTAGACGAATGCCGGTGGGGCGACCTTTGCGGTTGCGCCGGGTGCGATGAGCAGGAAGACAAGGCACAGCCACGGGACCCCACCGGCGATGCAGCCAAAGATGAACGGCAGCCATCCCCCGTCACCAGGTGCTTGGTACTTCTCCTGAAGCCAGCCGAAAAGGATCATCGCCGCGTTGATCGCGAATAGCGCGAACAAGGTCAACACGTTGGTGATTGAACTGATTTGCGCGATCAACACAATCATGATCGACGAGGAGATGGCGTACTCCACCCAGCGGGCGATGTTCTGCTGTTTGGCGAGGTCGCGGCCGTAGCGTGCGAAGCCTGGAGGCGACGCGATCCAGAAGTGCGCGATTGCGCTGACGAGAAAGAACAATGCGACGCCCAACGCGATCCGGGTGCTGAACAGGACGACGGTCTCGTATTTCGAACTCCCCGGTGGACCTTCGATGTAGGAAGCAGTCACCGGCAATGTGAATCCGTTAGCCAAGACCAAAATGAGCACGGCCTGAACCGCGTGAGCGAATCCCGCGATCAGGTTGTAGCGACGCAACCCACTGAGCCTCTCAGCATCGATCGGCACCGGCGTGAGAACTTCCATCGGGTTATCTCCCTAGTCCGGCAAGAGCCCTTGTGAGGCAATGGAGGGTCGAATCCTTCTGCTGCTCAGAACAACCCCAAACTCATGATCCACAATACGGAGAAGTCAACGTCTTCAGTCAACAACATGCAGTTCGAATCAGTGGGACAAGCACTCTGCGGGGAATCCCAAGCCACGGCGCATTGCCAGGGAAAGAATCGTCGATGGCTTTTTTCAACCATGGTGGACACGTCGGCGGGCGCGACCACGCTCTTGCGCGCTTTGGCGACCGCGAGCATGATCCGGCGCAGGGGTTGCCGCTGCGCCTGCCAGGGACTCGGACCACCTCGATCTGAACCGGCTCAGGAGGTTGGCATGTCGCTTCCGCAAACAACAGGTGGTTACGCGCTCGGACCCGGGGAAGGGGAAGCGCTGTGGTTCAACGGTGGACTCGGCATCCTCCGGACGACGTCAGCACAGACCGAAGGCCGCTTCGCTGCGCTCGAGCTGTTGGCCCCGAGGGGATTAGCGGCCCCGCTGCACATCCACCGCAACGAGGATGAGTTTTTCCTTGTCCTTTCCGGTCAAGTGCGCGTCCAGCATGGTGACTCCGTGATCGAGGCCGTCACTGGCTCGTTCGTCTACGGCCCACGGGACGTTCCCCACTCCTTCCATGTCGACTCCGACGAAGCGCGGATCCTGCTGTTCTTCGGACCGGGCGGCGTTGAGGGCTTCTTCCGCGACTCCGGTAAGCCCGCTCGTGCTCGGACCTTGCCGCCGTCGGGTGAGGAATTCCTGGACAAGTCTGCGTTGATGGAGATCGGCAAGGGCTATCACCAGGAATTCGTCGGACCACCCTTGCCACCCAAAGCATGACCTCGCGCCAGGATTTCGGACGTTCCTACAGGTCAGACCGCAAGTGTGGGCGCAATTGGACTCGAACCAACGACCGCCGGTTTGTAAGACCGGTGCTCTACCAACTGAGCTATACGCCCGGGCTGTACGCCGTCACCGGGGTACAGATGACCGATGAGGCGCCTCAACCTTAGGCGGAGCCCATCACAGGTGATCAGCGCCTTTGGCGATCAGAGAGCCGCAAGCGCGTCGCGGTAGTCCTCCGTACGCCGTGCATCGGCCGGGGAGTTGATGACCGACCAGCGCAGTACGCCCTCTTTGTCGATGATGAAGGTCGCGCGAGTCGAGAAACCCCGTGGCTCGAAGAATGCGCCGTACGCCCTGGACACTTCACCGTGTGGCCAGAAGTCACTGAGCAGCGGGAATTCGTACTTCTCCTGCTCAGCGAAAACCCTCAATGAGGCCGTCGGGTCGCACGAGATACCAAGAACCTGGGTGTCATCGCTTTCGAAGACGGAACTTTCATCGCGGATGGCGCAAAGTTCGGTGGTGCAGGTGCCGGTGAAGGCGGCCGGGTAAAAGACGAGCACCACGTTCTTCCCGCCACGAAAGGACGCGAGCGAAACCTTCTGACGGAACTGGTCACTGATCTCAAAGTCGGGGGCGAGCTGGCCGATCACGGCGGGCATAGATGTTCCCTTCAAAGACGAAACGGGCTGAATGGATGGGCGCCGCAGGGGCGCCGCCCTCGACGAACCAACAAATCGGGATGACTACTTATTCTGGCAGTAGCACGGCATCTGCACGAATCGTCGCACGCGGCAAGGCTGGCAGAACCAACTAGCGGCGACCCGATCGTGGTGCCACCAGCCGCGCGCCTTGCCATTCCGGGGCGGCGTTGATTGTGCTCGTCGCCGCTAGCCCAGCCGTCCGGGCACCGTCAGCAATGTCGCTCGGCTCGACATGACCCTCACGCCCAGGCTTGGGGGTGAGCAGCCACACGACGCCGTTATCGGTGAGCGGCCCGATCGCGTCAACGAGCGCGTCGACGAGGTCACCGTCGTCCTCACGCCACCACAGCAGCACCACATCGATCACGTCGTCAAAGTCATCGGATTGCAACTCGGCGCCGCTCGCCGCAGCGATTGCGTCGCGAAGGGCCTCATCACAGTCGTCGTCGTAGCCGATTTCTTGCACGCTCAGCCCGGATTGAAGTCCGAACTTGGCAGCGAGACCACGCACTTCCCCGTCGCCCGCATTCGCGGTCACGCAACTCCTCCGTCGCTAATCCCGGTCGAAATCCTTCGATCGGGTGTGGTGCCGGGCAGGTCGTACGCAGTGAGCATCGACCAGCATTGCAGGTCGCCCAACGCGGGCGGTCCGCCGTAGTTCATCCGACCTCAGAGCGCTGCGCAAGTACCCGAACCCTCTCACCGCTCGTGTTGCCTCCATTTACTGCCCAACGAGCCGATGCAGGGGATGATGGAGGGGTGAATCCCGGAACCACGCCCCCACCCCCGTCCACCCCCGCGCGGCCACTGCCCCCAGCGACCCCAGTGGTCGTGCGTCAGAGTCCTCTGACATACGACCCGATCGAGGCTGGCGGCTTGCCAAGCCAGTACGTCGACACCGATCCCGGCGAGACTCAGGAGTGGCTCGATTCCCTCGACGCGGTGGTCGACAACGCGGGACCTTACCGAGCGCGTCACCTGATGCTCTCCCTATTGCGTCGGGCGTCCGAGCGCAACGTCGGCATCCCAAGTCTGCGCAGCACGGACTACATCAACACCATTCCGCCCGAACGCGAGCCGTGGTTCCCCGGTGACGAAGCCGTCGAACGACGTATTCGCTCGTATGTCAGATGGAACGCCGCGATCATGGTCCACCGCGCCCAGCGACCCGGGGTCAGCGTCGGCGGGCACATCTCGACGTACGCCTCATCAGCGTCGCTCTACGAAATTGGTTTCAATCATTTCTTCCGCGGGCCAGATGCTCCCGGGGGTGGCGACCAAATCTACTTCCAGGGCCACGCGTCGCCGGGTATATATGCGCGTGCGTTTCTTGAGGGTCGACTCAGCGCCGATCAACTCGACGGATTCCGCCAAGAACTCTCACACCCCGGCGGCGGCCTTCCGTCGTACCCTCACCCGCGCCTCATGCCCGACTTCTGGCAATTTCCGACGGTGTCGATGGGACTCGGTCCACTCAACGCGATTTATCAGGCGCGCTTCAACCGGTACTTACACCACCGTGGGCTCAAAGACACCTCGCAACAACATGTCTGGGCATACCTCGGTGACGGGGAGATGGACGAGCCGGAATCGGTCAGCGCGCTCGGCCTCGCCGCTCGCGAAGAACTCGACAACCTCACTTTCGTCGTCAACTGCAACCTGCAGCGACTCGATGGACCGGTGCGCGGCAACGGCAAAATCATCCAAGAACTCGAGTCACTTTTCCGCGGCGCCGGCTGGAATGTCATCAAGGTCGTCTGGGGTCGGGCGTGGGATGAGTTGCTTGCCCGAGATGTCGACGGCGCCCTGGTCAACCTGATGAACACGACGCTCGATGGCGACTACCAGACCTACAAGGCCGAAGACGGCGCCTTCGTACGCGAACACTTCTTTGGTCGCGACCCCCGAACACGCAAGATGGTCGAACACCTCACCGACGAGCAGGTCTGGTCGTTGCGTCGCGGCGGTCACGACTATCGCAAGGTCTATGCGGCCTACGCCGCCGCGATGGCTCACTCCGGTCAGCCGACGGTGATCCTGGCCAAGACGGTCAAGGGCTGGACGTTGGGGTCTCATTTCGAGGCGCGAAACTCCACGCATCAAATGAAAAAACTGTCTCTCGATGACCTCAAGGGTTTCCGGGACCGACTCGAAATCCCAATCGCCGATGCAGACCTCGATGCGAAGTTGCCGCCGTATTACCACCCCGGCGAGGACCACGAACACACCCGCTACATGCTCAATCGTCGATCCAAGTTGGGCGGTTTCGTCCCGACGCGCACGTCGAAGGCAACCGCGCTGGCAATGCCTGATGACTCGATATACGAAGTCATGCGCCGCGGCAGCGGTAAGCAAGAAATCGCCACGACGATGGCGTTTGTGCGACTACTCAAGGACCTACTCAAAGATGAGGTGCTTGGGCCGCGGTTTGTGCCGATCATCCCGGACGAGGCGCGTACGTTCGGGATGGATTCGCTCTTCCCATCACTGAAGATCTACTCCCCGCATGGGCAGCGCTACGTTTCCGTGGACCGTGAATTGATGCTGTCCTACCAAGAGTCCGAAGTTGGACACATCCTGCACGAGGGCATCAACGAAGCTGGCTCAGTCGCGTCGTTCACAGCGGTTGGCTCGTCGTACGCCACTCAAGGCGTACCCATGATTCCGATCTACATCTTCTATTCCATGTTTGGCTTCCAGCGCACCGGCGACGGATTCTGGGCCGCGATGGATCAGATGGTCCGCGGGTTCGTTCTCGGGGCCACCGCCGGTCGTACGACCCTCAACGGTGAAGGCCTGCAACACGAGGACGGCCACTCGCTGTTGTTGGCATCCACCAACCCAGCTGTTGTTGCCTACGACCCGGCGTACGCGTTTGAAATCGGTCACATCGTCCGCGATGGGTTGCGGCGGATGTACGGCGAAAATGCCGAGAACGTCTTTTACTACCTCACCGTCTACAACGAGCCGTACATCCATCCCGAAGAGCCCGCGAACGTGGACGTCGACGGGATCGTGCGCGGTATGCATCTCTACGCACCGGCCGAGGCGAGCGCGCCTGATGGAACGCGATCCACGTTGCGTGCGCAGATCCTTGCCTCCGGAGTTGCTGTCCCATGGGCCTTGCAGGCTCAGCAGTTGCTGCGGGAGGACTGGGGCGTGAGCGCAGACGTGTGGTCGGTGACATCGTGGAACGAACTACGGCGTGATGGTCTCGTGGTGGATCGACACAACTTCTTGCACCCAGATGTTGTGCCACTCACGGCTTACGTGACGAAGCGCCTTGCCGGACAACCCGGTCCGGTCATTGCGGTGTCAGACTTCATGCGTGCCGTTCAGGATCAAATCCGCGACTGGGTACCCGCCGATTTCGTGTCACTTGGCACCGACGGGTGGGGCATGTCAGACACCCGAGGCGCGCTTCGTCGTCACTTCCTCGTCGACGCGCAATCCATCACCGTGCAGACCCTCGCGCGCCTGGTGGCCGATGGCTCAATGCCCGCCGACGTGGTCAGCAAGGCAATTGAGCGCTATCAACTCCGCGACCCCGCGGCCGCAGACCCCGGCAACACCGAGGGCTCCGGCTGACCGGACGGTTCCGTCTGGCCGCACAAATTCGCCCCGTTCACCGGTGAAGCAGGGTCCATCCGAAGTGCCCCGTTCACCGGTGACGGATTGGAGTCAGCTGAAATCTGGCTTCGTGAGGTCGTAGAACGTCATATCGCCGTCGATTTGCGACATGAATTCCACGAACATTGGGCTTTGCGACATCTCCTTTTCATTGGTCCGCGCTGCTGCCTCGGACGTGAAGTACGCCGTCTGGGTGAATCCTCCATCGCCGTGCCACGCAACGAGTCCACCGAGGAGGTCGGGACGGATCTTGCGAAGTTCGGCATCGAATCCTTTTGCCGTACTTCGCATCAGTTGTTGGTCCTTGGCCCGCCCTTGCATGACTTGGACGAACCCCGCCTTGTCTGAGCCTCCGTCAAGTACGTCGTCGACTTCGGTGCAATCGTGGAAGGTGATCTCGCCATCAAACGCCTTCGACGTTTCCTCGAACCAAGCTGCCTGCTCGGGCAATGAACTGTTCGCAGCCGCCTTCTCTTGGGATTCAAACCGAGCAACTGTGATCATGGTTCCATCAGCAGTTACCCCGGAGGTCGAGCCGAGGAATCCGCTGGTCTTGGGCTTGATCTCTTTGCGCCAGGTGTCAATTTGGCGCGACCACATATCGGCATCTTTCACTTTGCCGTGAAGAACCTGAACGAACATCGCTGTCCCCATCTCGCCGCGCGACGCCCGCGAGCGCCGCAAACCCCCGCGAGCCGCACGATACGCCAAATCGCGGGCGACTTCAGGCAAACGACGAGTGCATTTCCCAGACCAGGATCTCGCTACGGATGGGCCCAAACGCCGTCACTCGTTGTCCGTCAGAGTCCTTGAGCCGCAAGGAATCCCCGGCCTCAAGCCGATCGAGCCCTTCGATCTCGACGCCTCCGGTCGCGACGTAGAGGTGTACGTACGGCGCCGCCGGCAGCACGACCGATTCCCCGGCGTCCAAACGCGCGACCAGTAGGCCCGCGTCTCGTTGGTGAATTCGAATCGCGCGATCGTTCGCGTGCCGGGCCAGGCCCGATGCCACGACCAGAAGACCGCCGCCGCCGAGTTCAGAACTGATATCAAGCTGCTCGTACGAAGGCCCCACCCCGCGCTCATCGGGAGTCACCCACATCTGTATGAATCGCACCGGGCCGTCGTCGGCGTGAGTACGCGCAAGGCCTTGGCCGCGCGCGTCGTTCTTCTCCGAATGCAGGATTCCGCGCCCCGCACTCATGCGTTGTGCGAGCCCGGGATGAATCAGACCGGTGTGACCTTGCGAGTCTTCATGGACCAACGAGCCCTCGAGAACCCATGTGACGATTTCCATGTCGCGATGCGGATGAGTTTCGAATCCCGTCCCCGGAGCCACGACGTCGTCGTTTGAGACGAGCAGCAGTCCGAAGCCAACGTTGTCGGGGTCGTAGTGCGGACCAAACGAGAAGGAGTGCGCCGAATCGAGCCAACCGACCGAGGTCCGAAAGCGACCGCCCGCGCGTTGAATCTGGGCAACCGACATCCGCTTCACCTCCGACTCTCCGCCTCACCAGCGCCACAGCGCCACGGCGCCACGGCGCCGAACATCCGCGACCTTGACCCACATCCTGCGCCATCGGCGCGCCTCCGGCACACTGCGCGCGTGAGCACCCGCGGACGCGCCGCGACCGTACGCAAACTTGAGCGAGCAACCGGCACCCTCGCGACCGCGGCGACCGCCCGGATGGATTCAACGCTTCCCTGGTTCCGAGCGATGAGTGCGGCGGAGCGAAGTTGGGTCGGACTGATCGCTCAAGCGGGAATCGCGGCGTTCGTCGAATGGTTCCGCCACCCCGAGCAACCCTTGGAAATCACCGCTGATGTTTTCGGTACGGCCCCCCGCGAGCTAGTGCGAGCAATCACGTTGGCGCAGACCGTGGAGCTGGTCCGCACAACGATTGCCGTCGTGGAAGACAGCGTCGCTGACCTGGCAGCGCCCGATGATGTGGGCGCGCTGCGAGAGTCGTTACTGCTCTACTCCCGCGAGATCGCATTCGCTGCCGCCGCGGTCTACGCGCGCGCGGCCGAAGCCCGTGGGGCCTGGGATGCGCGACTTGAAGCCCTCGTCATCGATTCGCTGCTGCGCGGCGAGATCGACACCGATGCGGTGTCTCGGGCGGCGGCGTTGGGGTGGACATCGCGGCGAGGAGTGGCCGTCGTCGCCGGAAATGCCCCGCACGGCGATCCAGAACCGGTGGTCGCAGCCGTACATCGAATTGCTCGCCATCAACATATGGATGTTCTTACCGGCGTCCATGGGGATCGACTCGTCGTCGTCCTCGGCGGAGTCGACGATCCTGTCGAGGCAGCATCGCGATTTGTGTCGCACTTCGCACCCGGACCCGTCGTTGCTGGATCGTTGGTCGACGGCCTCGAGTTCGCGGGGCGTTCTGCGCGCGAAGCTCTGGCCGCGCTGCAGTCGGCCCCGGCTTGGCCCGACGCACCACGCCCCGTGCCGGCCGATGAGTTACTGCCCGAACGTGTGCTCGCAGGCGATGACCACGCTCGTGCCCTGCTCGCCTCACGTGTCTACGACGTCTTGCTTGATGCCGACCCCGCCCTAATCGACACGTTGTCGGCGTACTTGGAGAACTCCGCCAGCCTCGAGGCGGCAGCTCGACTGCTCTTCGTCCACCCCAATACGGTCCGCTACCGCCTTCGCCGCATTGCCGATTTGACCGGCCTGTCCCCCACAGATCCGCGCGAGGCTTTTACTTTGCACGTGGGGCTGGCGGTCGGCAGATTGGGCGATCGGACCGTCGTAACTGGCCAGTAGCCGAGGGATTCCGTACGAATTTCACGCTTGGAATGGCGTTCCGGCCTGACCCGCCGTTGTAGGGTTCCTACAACTATCGACGGTCGACGTTGGCAGCGTTGAACCGGGCGATCGGCCTCGACTCAGGGCAAGGTGGAACTCGTGCTTGTCGTCGTCGCCCCCGGTCAAGGTTCTCAGTCGCCGGGGTTTGTCACCCCGTGGCTCGAACTCCCGCATTTTGAAGAACGACTGCGTTGGCTTTCGGCAGTATCCGGCCGCGATCTTGTCGGTCTCGGGACCAACGCCGACGCGGAAACAATCCGCGACACCGCAGTCGCCCAACCTCTCATTGTCGCGACCGGGCTGGTCAGTCTGTTAGCGCTCTTCCCGCATCCCGGTGAGGCGTACGGCAAGGTCGGCGCGGGAGCAGGTCACAGCGTCGGTGAATTCACCGCGGCCACCGCGACGGGCGTCATCAGTGCCGAGGCGGCAATGGTGCTGGTCACCGAACGCGGCAAGGCGATGGCGCAGGCCTCGGAAAATCCCCCCACTGGCATGACCGCGATTCTTGGCGGCGATTTCGACGATGTGCTCGCAACGCTCGAACGCCACGGTCTCACTCCGGCAAACGTCAACGCGGAAGGTCAAGTGGTCGCAGCTGGCACTCTCGCACAATTGGCTGCACTTAGCGCCGACCCGCCTGCGGGAACACGGTTGCGTCCGCTCGAAGTTGCCGGCGCCTTCCACACTCACCACATGGGTCTCGCGGTGAACGTGATGGCAGGACTCGCTCGCGCAGTCAGCACCCACGACCCCCGCATGCGATTGCTCTCCAACAGCGACGGATCCGTCGTCCACAACGGCCGCGAAGTCCTCAAACGCCTTGTGACACAGGTGAGTTCGCCAGTCCGTTGGGACCTCTGCATGAAGACGATGGGCGAGATCGGCGTGAGCGCATTGATCGAGTTGCCACCGGCTGGAACCTTGACAGCGTTGGCTAAGCGGGTGTTGCCCGGCGTTGAAGCGGTTTCGCTCAAGACGCCCGCAGATCTTGACGCCGCATGGGATCTCATCGAGCGCCACGGCACCCCGAGTTTGCTCAACTCGCAACCGACGTGGCGTCTTCTTGTTGCGCCGGCCAAGGGCACGTTCCGCGCCGCCAACGATCACCCGGTTGGTACGGAGTTGAAAGCAGGCGAGACGGTTGGTGCGGTGTTGAATCGGCGCGACGAACAACCCGTGTTTGCCCCGCACGGCGGAACCGTCGTCGAATGGCTGGTCGAAGACGGCGACCCGGTCTCCCCTGGCCAGCCAATCGTCCGCTTGCACCCCGATGCGTTGATCGCGTGACCACCACAGTGGACGTGCCACAGTCCAAGCCGCTAACGGCGTCTATGGGCTCGGAGTACTCGCGAATTGTCTCTACCGGCAGTTACCGGCCCGAGAGGATTGTCAACAACGACGAGATTTGCGAATTTATCGACTCAAGCGATGAGTGGATTCGCGAGCGTTCCGGAATCGTCGAACGCCGCTTCGCGGCCGAAGACGAAACGGTCATTGACATGGCTGTCGCAGCGGGACAAGCCGCCCTCGAGAAGGGGAACATCACCCCTGACCAGGTCGGTGCCGTCATCGTCGCGACCGTGACTCACCCGTATCAAACCCCCTCTGCCGCAGGCGAAATCGCCCATCGACTCGGTACTCGCGGGGCCGGAGCACTAGATATCAGCGCCGCCTGCGCGGGCTTCTGCTATGGAGTCGGACTTGCCGATGGCCTCGTGCGCTCGGGGGTTGCGCCTTACGTCCTGGTCATCGGAGTAGAGAAACTCAGCGACTTCACGAGCCCGCATGACCGTTCGACGGCCTTCATTTTCGCCGACGGCGCGGGCGCCGCTGTGGTCGGTCCATCTGATTCGATCGAGATCGGTCCCACCGTCTGGGGATCCGACGGAGCGCAGTCGGACCTGATCGTTCTCGAACCGGACTGGGTCACGTTGCGAAAGACAATCGAGGTCGAAGACTCGCAGATCACGTCGCCGTGGCCGTCAGTTCGGATGGAAGGACAAAAGGTCTTTCGTTGGGCGATCGGTGAAATGCCCAAAGTGGCACGCCAAGCACTCGATGCAGCCGGTCTCACCATCGACGACCTCGACGCCTTCATTCCGCACCAGGCGAACATGCGAATCACCGATGCAATGGTGCGCGCACTGGGCTTGCCCGACCACGTCGCTATCGCGCGCGACATCGAAACCAGCGGTAATACTTCTGCCGCATCGGTCCCGCTGGCGATGGATCGAATGATCAGTGCTGGAGAAATCAAGTCGGGGCAACTTGCCTTGCTGATCGGCTTCGGGGCTGGATTGGCGTATGCAGCGCAAGTGATTCGAATTCCCTGAGATCGACTGTGACGTCGATCGCACTGACCACACGTCGTACGACAAGCCTTACTACCGAGGAGATTCACCCACAACTAAATGAAGCACCAACTAGAGAACTGCCAACACTCACCCGCAATATCACACGAAACAAGGAGTACGACATGTCGGAACAGGACATCCTGAGTGGCCTTGCTGCCATCGTTAACGAGGTTGCCGGCGTACCCGCCGAAGCAGTCACGTCTGAGAAGTCATTCATTGACGATCTCGACATCGACTCGCTGTCAATGGTTGAGGTTGTCATGGCTGCTGAGGACAAGTTCGGCGTCTCTATCCCGGATGCCGAGGTCAAGAACCTCACCACGGTCGGCGAGGCGGTGTCCTTTATCGCCAAGTCCGCGGCCTGATTCATCCGTCCTGACGATGGGGCGGCGCTACGCGCGTCGATGATGCAGCGGTCAAGAACGCTGCAGTCGAAATCGCCACGCCTCCCCATCGATCCAGGTGATCACCACAGTCAAGGAGACACATGAGCCAGGGCGATACGGCCAGGGCACAGCGGCGAGTTGTCATCACCGGAGTTGGCGCAACCACTCCAGTCGGTGGCGATGCTGCGAGCAGTTGGAAGAACCTGCTCGCCTCAGCTCCGGGAATCCGGGCGCTCGAGGGCGAAACCTACGCAGCACTGCCGGTTCGGATTGCGGGCACGAGCGCCGTCGACCCCGGTGACGTCCTGGCCCCCCATGAAGCGCGCAAACTTGACCGTAGCGAGCAGTTCGCCTTGATCGCCGCGCGCGAGGCGTGGGCTGATGCTGGCTCTCCCGAAGTCGACCCTCAACGTCTCGGCACCGTCGTGGCCACCGGAGTCGGTGGTGTCGTCACCCTGCTCGAGCAGTACGACGTCCTCAAGGAACGCGGTCCCTCGCGTGTCTCGCCGAACTTGGTCCCCATGTTGATGGCGAACGGGTCAGCGGCGGTAGTCGGGCTCGAGTTCGGTGCGCGCGCTGGGGTCCACACACCCGTGAGTGCCTGTGCCTCAGGTGCTGAAGCTGTGGTCA
>JBBRTC010000040.1:0-20353 GCA_038244765.1 Candidatus Nanopelagicales bacterium
CTTGCATGTGGGACTCCGTTGTTGAATCTTCAGGACCTAACGGATGTACGGGACTCGACCCATCTATCCGACCAGCGCAGTCGCGCCGGAGATTTCAATCACGTGAAGGACGTCCCCCACGTCGTGTTTGACCGATGGGTCGTACGACCGGGCCGACCAGACCTCGCCCCCGATCTTCACCCGACCATCGCGCGCATTTACGGCTTCAACGACGACAGCCTCCTGACCTGACAACGCATCAACACCGGTCCGCACCGACGATGGAATTCGCAGGTGGCGAAGCGCGACTGGGCGCACGAAACCGACGAGCAACAACGACGTCACGGCAAAAACCGCGAATTGAGCACCTACTCCGACGCCGAGCAGTCCAAGCATCGACGCGGCAATGGCACCGCCAGCGAGCATGATGAAGATCAGATTGACAGTCAGAACTTCCAAAACGACGAGCGCCACCGCTGCGATCGCCCAGGCCACCCATGCATCCACGTGGCAAGACTATGCGAACTGTCTCGGTGAATCACCGAGCCCGGGCGAACCAGCGAGCTCCGTAGCGACCGACGACCCGTTCGACGCTGAGATCGACGCCAAATGTTGCTGACAGCGCGTCGTTGGTAAGTACCGCCTCAATCGGTCCAGACGCCACGATCTGGCCGCCACGCAGCAACAGCGCGTGCGAGATCCCCGGCGGGATTTCTTCCACGTGATGGGTGACCAAGACCATGGCAGGACCGTCAGGAGAGTGCGCCAACTCCGTGAGTCGGCGAAGCAGGTCCTCCCGGGCACCTAAATCGAGACCCGCTGCGGGTTCATCGAGCAACAGGAGTTCTGGGTTGGGCATCAAGGCCCGCGCGATCTGAACGCGTTTGCGCTCGCCTTCGGACAACGTGCCGTAGACGCGATGCCACAGCTGTCCGGCGCCCAAGTGGTACAGCAAGGCGTACGCCCGTTGTTCATCGGTGACGTCGTAACTTTCCCGCCAGCGACCAAGCACCGCGTACGACGCCGTCATGACCACGTCCCGGACGTACTCCTGCGGCGGTACCGTCTCGGCCAGCGCGGCGCTCGCCAAGCCGATGCGAGGGCGCAACTCGAAGACATCAACGGCTCCCAGCCGCTCACCGAGGATTTCCACGACTCCACTCGTGGGGTGCATGGCGGCGGCACACAGTGAGATCAACGTGGTCTTTCCGGCGCCGTTGGCGCCTAAGACGACCCACCGTTGGTCGGCATCAACTTGCCACGAGATGTCGCTAAGCAGAGCGGAGCCGCCACGAACAACTCCGGCATTGGTGAGACGAAGTACAACGCTCACCGAAGCTCCTTCGCGGCTCTTAGCAGGCGTTCAACTCGTGGTGCGCCCTCACGCCAAACCCTAGTGGCAATATTCTTCGGGCCATGTCGATGTTCCCCCGCGGCGGCATGTTCGTCGCCTGGACGAACGCGTGGCTCGACGGCCGCGCGAGCCTCGACGAAGCCGACATCCACACCGTCGCCGGTGACGCCCTTCACCGAATGGTCGGACTCAATCAAACCGCGATCCCCACCGGCACAGGAATTGATGATGAACCGCTCGCGCTGTCGATTGGTATGAGCCAGTTGAGAACTCTCGGTGTAACTGGTGTCCGGCTGGTCTTGCCCGTACCCGGCGATGCATCGGGGTTGCCCGGACCCAGAACATTCAACGAGGCCGCGATCGAGGCACGCGAGGCAGTAGTGACCCACGGCGCGGTTACCTTAGGGCTCATTCCCAGCGTCGCGTCGTCTGGTGAGGGCGTCGTGGTGCGTTGGGACATCGCGTTGGTCGACGCCGATAGATCCATTCCCAGCGGTAGATTGTCCGAGCATGAACGCGACCTCGCCGAAGCCCTCCAAGAAACCACCGCCGCGATGGAGAGCTTGGATGTCGCCAAGGAGCGACCCGATCTCGCCGATCGACTTCGTTTCATCGATCGAGAGGTCGGCAGACTCGTATTTCCACCTACATTGAGTCCGCGACGACGACGTCTTGTCTCCACGGCGACCCGGCTGGCATCCATCATTGCGTGGGCATCCGAGGACGACGGCGCGGCAATTACCTCCACCCAGGCAAATGCCCGCACACAGGCATTTGCGCCGATGTCCGCCGCCGCCCGGCGGTCCCTGATCGCTGCGTACGGCGGGCGCGCGGGCGACGCGGACTAACCCGAGGCAAGTTCCGCGGGCCACGCCGATAGATTGTGGCCGCGATGGAGACTCAGCGCACTCTCATGGTGACCCTCAATGGACGCGACCGTCCCGGGGTCACCGCTTCTCTCACCGCCGCCCTCGCCGACTTTGACGTGCAATTACTGGACGTCGAACAAATCGTCGTACGAGGGGCACTCATCCTCGGTCTTCTCGTGGGTGGCAATCACTCTGTCTTGGTCGATGTTGCTGAGACGGCTCGCCGAGTGGCGAAGGACCTGGAGATGGACGTCGACGTCGTTGAAGGTGCTGACGAGGATGATCCACGCAAACGCGGCCGCCTCGCGGTCACTGTGCTCGGATCTCCGCTGCGGCCGGGCGCGGTGTCGACTTTGACGAAGCGCATTGCCGCCGAGGGCGCCAACATCGACCGCATTACTCGAGTCGCGTCGTATCCGGTGACCGCGATCGAACTAGAGGTGTCCGGCGCCGACCGAGACCAACTGCGTCGTGCCTTGGCCGACCAAGCAATCACGTCACATGTCGATGTCGCCGTACAACTTGCCGGCTTGCACCGACGTGGAAAGCACCTCGTGGTTATGGACGTGGACTCCACCCTCATCCAAGACGAGGTCATCGAAGTCATCGCTCGACATGCAGGTTGCGAAGCCGAAGTTGCCCAAGCGACCGCTGCGGCCATGAACGGCCATGTTGATTTCGGTGATTCCCTTCGTATGCGAGTGGCCCTGCTCAAAGGTGTCGACGCAGCAGTACTCGATCGCGTCCGAAACGAAATCACCATCACTCCGGGTGCGCGAACCCTGTGCCGCACCCTGAAGAGGCTGGGCTATTCCTTGGCTGCCGTGAGTGGCGGATTTAGTCAGGTAGTGGATCCGCTGGCACACGAACTCGGCATCGACCACTCGCGCGCGAACGAGTTAGAGATCCGCGACGGACGGCTTACCGGCGAGGTTCTCGGCGACGTCGTGGACAAACAGGGCAAGGCAAGTGCGCTCATCGAGTTCGCGGCCCTGGACGGAATTCCATTGAGTCGCACCATCGCAATCGGTGACGGAGCCAACGATCTCGACATGTTGGCAACAGCGGGCCTCGGGGTCGCCTTCAACGCAAAACAAGTGGTTCGCGACGCGGCCGACACCGCCGTCAACGTCCCATTCCTCGACGCGGTCCTCTACTTATTGGGCATTACTCGCGAACAAGTCGAAGAAGCCGATGCGGCCGCAGGGGTAACGACTCCAGCCCCCAGCATTCGGTGACTAGGCGCCTTGTGAGTGCACTCCGCCATCAACGTGCACAATCTCTCCGGTGGTCGCGGGGAACCAATCCGACATCAGCGCCACGCACGCTTTTGCCGCCGGCTCCGGGTCGGTGAGGTCCCATCCGATGGGCGATCGAGTCGCCCACACTTCTTCAAATTCGTCAAAGCCCGGGATGCTTTTGGCTGCGACAGTGCGAATCGGGCCGGCCGCGACGAGATTGACGCGTACGCCTTGAGGCCCCAGATCGCGAGCGAGGTAGCGCGACGTCGATTCCAGCGCCGCCTTCGCCACTCCCATCCAGTCGTATTTCGGCCACGCGACGGCAGCGTCAAACGTCAGCCCGACCACCGATGAGCCCGGCGGCATCAACGGTGCCGCCGCTACAGCGAGGGACTTGAGCGAGTACGTCGACACATGGAGCGCGGTGGCAACGTCCGCCCATGATGTGTTCAGAAAGTTTCCCCCCAAAGCTGATTCCGGCGCAAAACCAACCGAGTGCAACACACCGTCAAGCCCATCAACGTGAACCCGAACATTGTCGGCGAGCGCCGCGAGATGGGCCTCGTCAGTCACATCGAGTTCGATCACTGGGGCCGGTTGTGGCAATCGTCCGGCGACGCGGGCGGTCAACGACATCACCCGGCCGTAGGACGAGAGCACGACGGTTGCACCCTGCTCCTGGGCGAGTCGCGCAACGTGAAAGGCGATCGACTGATCAGTGAGTACGCCCGTGACCAGGATTCTTTTTCCGGCAAGCAAACTCATGACTTTCCAACTCTCGCATCAGTGATCAGGGACAGTTCGTGAGGCTTCACCCTTGTGCCTAGTGGCCGAGGCCGACGCCGCCGTCGACAGGTATGAGGGCTCCGGTGATGTACGAGGCCGCGTCGGACGCGAGGAACGCGACAACGGACGCAATTTCGTCCGGGTGCGCGGTTCGACCCAAGGGAACTTCACTCAGCATGCGAGTTTTCATCTCGTCACTCAACGCCTCAGTCATGTCGGTATCGACGAAGCCGGGAGCCACAATATTGGCGGTGATTCCTCGACTCCCGATTTCGCGTGCCAGCGAACGGGCGAGGCCGATCAATCCCGCCTTCGACGCTGCATAGTTGGTCTGACCTGCTTGACCTCGCATCGCCATCACACTCGAGATGACGATGATGCGGCCCTTGCGTTGGCGCACCATCGATTTGGCGGCCCGGCGTGCTATCCGAAACGCGCCGGTGAGATTCGTGTTCAAGACATCCGTAATGTCGTCATCGGACATCCGGAGCAACAGACCGTCTCGCGTGATACCTGCGTTGGACACTGCCACCTCGACGGGCCCAAAGTCCCTTTCGACGAGATCGAATGCGGCGTTGACACTGCCGGTGTCCGCGACGTCGCAGGTCACACCGGTGAGATCGTCGATGGACGACCCGCCGCGGTGGGCGATGATGACGCGGTCCCCGCCAGCGGCGAATGCCCGTGCCGTGGCCAACCCGATGCCGCGATTTCCGCCGGTGACTAGCACGACCCGACTCACAGCCACCTCATCTCGCTTTCACTGAAGTCTCTCTATGCGCTCGCACTACGGAGGTTCAGTGCGCACGATCCGGGGTGACGGTATCCGGTACTGATCAGTACGCCGAAATCGCGTCGCCGATCAACGTCTCGAGCCGCGGCGACAGGCAATTCCCTCTAGCCTGACTCAATGCCTCCTAGCCCACAACGCGCGACTCGTTCCGTCGACGCGGACTTCGCCTCGCTCCAATTGGACGAGTGTGCCGATGCCGCACTGGCGACCGGGGCTCGTGGGGGCGCCGAACACGTCGAGATCCACATCCAGCGCATCCGTCACGGCGAGATTGAGCTCCGCGACAGCCACGTCGAGGGGGTGTCGGATACGTCAGCGTTCGGACTTGCCGTACGTGTCGTCAAAGACGGCGTCTGGGGGTTTGCGGCAGCCGATGACATCACTGCCGATTCCGCACATGCGTTGGCCGATCGTGCCCTAGCCATCGCCGAACTCTCCCGCCCGCTTGCTACGCGACGCGTGGCGCTCGCCCCCGAGCCCAGTCATGGCACCCAGGAATGGGTCAGCGCGTACGAGATCGATCCGTTCGACGTACCCGTCGATCAACGAATTGCCCTTCTGCGCGAACGCAGTGATCAACTCTTAGGTCACGAGCGGGTTCAACACGTCGACACCGCAGCGATGTACATCAAAGAACAGAAGTACTACGCCAACAACGGCGGGACTCGAACGACACAACAACGCATCCGCCTTCAAGCGGAGTGGGAAGCCATAACGGTCGACGCAGACACCGGCGACTTCGAATCGATGCGGACGTGCGCACCCCCTGCGGGTCGCGGGTGGGAGTACCTCAGCGACGGAGTCTGGGACTGGACCGAAGAAATCGCCCGACTACCGGACCAATTGTACGAGAAGTTGCGCGCACCCTCGATTGACGCGGGTCGCTACGACTTGGTGATCGATCCGACGAATCTCTGGCTCACCATTCACGAGTCAGTGGGACACGCCACCGAGTTAGACCGGGCCCTCGGCTACGAAGCGAACTACGCGGGCACGTCGTTCGCCACACCGGACCAGTTGGGGTCTTTGACGTACGGAAGTCCGCTGATGCACGTCACGGGAGACCGCGTGGTCGAGCACGGATTGTCGACGGTGGCCTTCGACGATGACGGTGTCGCCGCACAATCGTGGGACCTTGTTCGTGATGGCATCTTGGTGGGGTACCAAGTTGATCGCGCAACGGCCGGCATCGCGGGGCTACCTCGCAGCAACGGCTGCGCGTTTTCCGATGGGCCGCACAGTGCCCCCATTCAACGGATGCCCAATGTGTCGCTGCAGCCAGACCCCTTCGGCTCCGACACGGCCGCGCTGATCGCCGGAGTCGAGGACGGCATTTACGTCATCGGCGACAATTCGTGGTCGATCGATATGGCCAGATACAACTTCCAATTCACCGCGCAGCGGTTTTTCCGCATCAAGTCCGGTCGGCTCGTGGGTCAAGTTCGTGATGTCGCCTACCAATCTCGTACGCCTGATTTCTGGGCATCCATGATCGCTGTTGGCGGCCCCAGCACGTATCTCTTGGCTGGAGCGCTGAATTGCGGCAAGGCCCAACCGGATCAAACCGCGCCGGTCAGCCACGGCGCGCCTGCGGCGGTCTTCGCCAACATCAATGTGCTGAACACCCGCGGGGAGGCGGGCCAATGACCCGCACGGCCCTCACCCCCCAAGAGGTCATCGAGCGCTGCCTCGCCGGCGATTCCGGTTTTGGGCGCGTCGTCATGTGTGAAGACCAATACGTCAGCAACTTGCGTTGGGCGATCTCAACGCTCACCACCAACGGTGAGACACGCACCCGAGTAGTCACGATCGTGGCTATGGAACATGTGGCCGGCGGGGTGGGTGTAGGGACCTCGACGGGACGGATCACCAATCTCCAGGATGCCGACGCGTTGGTTCAGCAAGCGCGCCAAACCGCTCTGAGCGCCCCACCTGCTGAAGATGTTGGCGAACTTCCCGACGGCAGCGACGCTGGCGTCACGGAGTGGACCGACGGACCTGAAATCTCGACGTCAAGCGAGTTAGCCCCTCTCACTTTGCCGCTGGGTGAGGCCCTCCACGGGTCACCTTCGCAGCAGATCGAACTCTTCGGATATGCCGAGCAGCGGGCTGACACGCTCTACCTAGGGACGTCCGCAGGAGTGCGCCTGCGATTCGTGCAGCGCGCCGCACGACTCGAACACTGTGCCAAGTCACACGCCCGCGCTCGTTCTGCCTGGGCTGGTTGGTCCGGTGAGCAATTATCCGAATCGGACGTGTCCGCTCTGAACCGCGAAGTCAACCGTGGCCTGGACCTGCAGGGCACCAAGATTTCGGTGGAACCTGGTCGCCATCCCGTGGTGCTTTCTCCCAGTGCCGCAGGCGATCTCCTTGTGTCGCTGTACTGGGCGAGCACGGCCCGTCACGCACGCGACGGCCGCAGTGCCTTCAGCACACCCCACGGCGGCACCCGCATCGGGGAGCGACTCACCACCAGCGACATCACGTTGACCAGCGATCCCAACGATGCCGAGTTGAGATGCCTCCCCATCGTCGCGGCTGCCTCGTCGAGCGCGGAGCAGTCCGTTTTCGACAATGGACTAACACTGACGTCGACCGACTGGATCACTTCGGGACGCCTCACGTCGCTTGTCGCGTCACGGCATGAAGCGGTCGAAACACAGATCCCTCCCACACCTTCGATCGACAACCTCCGCGTCAACGTCGCCGGCGGGAGCGGCAACATGTGGGACCTCGCTGCGGCGATGCGTGAAGGCCTACTGGTCACAAGTTTTTGGTATATCCGCAGCGTCGACCCGCAGACAATGCTCTACACAGGCCTCACTCGCGACGGCGTTTACGTCGTACGAGGTGGTGAGGTAGTCGGCGCCACCGGGAACTTCCGCTTCAACGAATCTCCGCTCCAGTTGATCTCATCGATCACTCACGCCGGGAGCAGCAGCCGCACCCTGGTACGCGAGTGGGCTGACTACTTCCTGCGTACGGCAATACCGGCGCTCGCAGTGAGCGATTTCAACTTCTCCACACCCAGCGACGCGATCTAGAAGCTGACGCAATATCGGATTACGAGTCTTCGAGTCGGAATCCGACCTTCATGCTCACCTGAAAATGCTCGATCTTGCCGTCGCGAATTTGGCCACGAACTTCGGTTACTTCGAACCAATCGAGATGACGCAACGTCTCGCCTGCTCGCGTCACTCCGTTGCGAATCGCATGATCGATTCCGTCCGGCGAGGTACCTACGATTTCCGAAATCCGATAAGTGCGATTTGCCATGACTCCTCCTTGGTCGACGAGATTCACTCCGTCACTGGACGCCGTGTCATCAAGGTCACATGACCAGCTGCGTCCGCCACCCTCCCATGCCACCGTCCTCGGGTGGTGGACCGAGTCAGACAGGCATACCGTGGGATATCCGATGGGCACAAATCGCGAGATGCGGCTCGATACCGCCAGATGCCGCAAGCGCGGAACGACAGGAGGCGAGGTGACGCGCAAATGACGAGTCACCCCGAATCCGATCCGGTCTACCGGATCACCAACGCCGGTGTCGGGCTCAGCGAAGACCAAGCGGGCCGCCAGCGTCGCTATTTGATCTCCATGGCAGTCCGCACGATGTGCTTCATCGGCGCCATCCTTACTGGCGGTCCCTTGCGCTGGATTCTGTTCTTCCTCGCGGTCGTTCTGCCCTACGTCGCCGTCGTGATCGCCAACGCTGGCCGTGAACGCTCCAAGGATTCTGATCTGCGAATCGTGATGCCACCTCCTCCCCCGCAGCTCGGCCCGACGACACAGCCTCCGACGACACAGCCTCCGACGACACAGCCTCCGACGACACAGGGCCGCCCACCAACGCAGTGACCTCAGGACGTAACGTCGCGGGCGTGTGGCGAGTACTCCGGACCCGACAGGCAATCGGCTTGATTGCTTTCGTGATCATCATCGTTCCCACCTTCCTCTTGCTGAGCCGTTGGCAACTCCACCGGTGGGATGAGCGCAAGGCGTACAACGCGGAGATCGAATCGGGGATTGCGGCCGCGCCAACGCCCATCGATCGTGTGCTCTCCCCCAGCCAGTCGATCGATGTAGTGAATCCGGAAGTCGAATACCGCGTGGTGACGGCCGTCGGTCGCTATGACCTCGCTGGTCAGTTGCTCGTACGCCGCAAATCGTTCGACACCGTCAATGGGTTCTGGGTGGTAACGCCGCTCACGACTGACTCGGGATCGACGCTGCTGGTCAACAGAGGGTGGGTACCCGCGGGCAAGGACGCTTCGTCGACTCCCGACGTGCCCGCGCCAGCACCGGGCATCACCACCGTGACCGGGCGCGTACGGCTTAGCGAAGACTCCCAGGGTCCGACACCGTCAGACATCCCGACCGGGCAGGTGCGGGCACTGGCCATACCTGACCTGCTCGCCCAACTCGGGACCCGGGGCTTTCCGGCGTACGTCGAACTCACCGACTCAACGCCAGCCCCTGCGTCGGGCGTCACCCTGCTGCCGGCCCCGGAGATCACCGACGGACCCCATCTCAGTTACGCGATCCAGTGGATCTTCTTCGCCTTGATGGCCATCGGCGGGCTGATCTACCTGCTGCGCCTGGAGGTAATTCGACGGCGAAGCACCGAGATCCCCGAGCACGACGACACGCAGATGGGCGACCACGCGGCGTCGTAACCGGACACGAGGCAGGGGTCGGGGCAGGATGGACCCATGGACCTGGGTCTCAATGAACATGTGTACCTCGTCACCGGTGGTTCGCGCGGTCTGGGCCTCGCCGGTGCGAAAGCCTTAATCGCCGAAGGCGCCAAGGTCGTGATCGCGGCGCGTGACAGCGACGCAATCGATGCAGCCACCAGTGAACTCGGCTACGACAATTGCGTCGGCCTGGTGGGAGACCTGGCCGACCCGACCACCGCCGAACGCTTGGTCGCTGCAACTGTGGGGCGTTTCGGTCGCATTGACGGCGCGCTCATCAGCGTCGGCGGGCCACCTCCGGGTACGGCTCTCACGACAGAGGACGCGGTGTGGCGAGAATCGTTCGAGTCGATTTTCCTCGGTCCGCTGCGCATCGCGCGTGCCGTCGCATCGGCGATTGTGGCGGATCCGAGCGTCCCCTCGGGCCACGCTGGATCCATTGCGTTTATTCTTTCCACTTCGGTGCGCACACCCATCGCCGGACTCGCGATCAGCAACGGCTTACGACCGGGGCTCGCCATGATCGTCAAAGATCTCTCCGACGAACTGGCCCCTCGAGGGATTCGAGTCAATGCATTGATGCCCGCACACATCGCCACTGACCGAGTGTTCGCCCTCGACGCGCGCGCTGGTAGTCCGGAACTTGTTCGGCGCCGCAACGAAGGCGCGATTCCGTTGCAGCGGTACGGCGAGCCCGACGAGTTTGGCCGGATCGCTGCGTTCGTGTTGAGCCCAGCCGCGTCATACATCACCGGATCGGCCATCCCCGTAGACGGTGGCGCACTGAGAACGATTTAGTTTTGGCCATGGATGACAGTGCGCTCAGTGAGTTGAAGTCGCAATGGAACGACGTACTCGATGACCTCGAGGCAACAAACCGGGTCGCCTGGATCGCGTTGTTTGACGGACGACTTGCATCCGTGGTGGAGGACGTGGTGACCATCGACTTTTCCGACGCAACAAAACTCGCAGGCACCCACGAATTCGAACGAGACCGGCGCCCTTCGTTCCTCACCTCGCTCAGTGATTCGATCGAGCGGGTAACCGGGCGGGGGCTCACGGTAGAAATCGCGACACCTTCTTGACCGTCAATCAATCCCTCGTCGACGCTGTTCGTCGAGAGCTCGCCATCGCGGCCGATCCCTCGCGCGCGGAGGGAATGCAGCGCTATTTGAAGTCCGAACTCCCCTGCTACGGCATCAGGACACCGACCCTGGTGTCGATTTGGCGCGATGTTTTCGGCTCCTACCTCATCCCAGACCGCGCGGCGTGGCAAGCCACGATCCTGGAACTCTGGGATCACGCTGTCTATCGAGAGGAGCGGTACGCGGCCATGGGATTGGCCGGCCATCGCCTTTATCGAGCCTACCAAGACCCCGGGGTTCTCCCACTCTACAAGCACCTCGTCGTCAGCGGAGCGTGGTGGGACCTTGTCGACTCGTTGGCTACCAAGCGAATTGGACCGCTCGTCCGCGCCTACCCCGTGGAGCTGATGCCAGCAATGCGCGAGTGGGCCCAGGGAGATGACATGTGGCTTCGACGGGTCGCGATCATTCACCAGATCGGCGCGAACACAAGCACAGACGCGAAATTGCTCAACGACTGCATCGCACCGAGCCTAGGCCGATCGGAATTCTTCTTGCGCAAATCCATCGGATGGGCCCTTCGCGAATACGCGAAATCGAATCCGGATTGGGTTGGCGCCTATGTCGATCGTCACCACGACCTGTTGTCACCTTTGTCGCGCCGCGAGGCCACCAAACACCTCCACTGACGCACAGCACCTACCGACCCCGCGTCAGTGGTGCCGTTCGGCCCACAGCGATCGCTTATCAATCTTGCCATTAGGCAGTAGTGGCAACATCCGGCGGATCTCGAAACCCTTCGGCACTTTGAAGTTCGCGAGTCGTTCCCGGCAATGGATTCGCAAATCATCTGCGGAGGTTTCCGTGCCGGGTGTCAGCATGACGTACGCGTATCCGGTCTCATCGAAAAGCGGATCGGGCACTCCCAAGACGGCGGCGAACAGCACGGCGGGATGTGTTTCGAGGACTATCTCGATCTCCAACGGAAACACGTTCTCGCCGCCGGTCTTGAACATTTCGGAACGTCGACCACTGAGATAGAGGTAACCGTCTTCGTCACAACAACCCATGTCGCCCGTGAAGTACCAACCATCCTCGTCGATGACGTCAGCGCTGGCTTCAGGGTTCCCCAGATAGCCCGTCATCACGACCGGGCCACGAAATGCCACCTCCCCGATCACTCCAACCGCCACCTCATCGCGTACTTCATCGACGATCTTCATCTGGAAGGGCTCGACCACACGTCCAGCGGAGTTGGTCAATCGCTCGAAGTCATCATCAGGGTGCGAGTAAGTGACGAACCCGCATAGCTCGGTGGATCCATAGCCAGTCATGAGAGCCGCGTCAGAACCAGCGGCAAGCGCCTTAAGGCCCTCCAACATGAGACGGGGTGCCGCGGACCCTCCCCAAACAAACGACGACACTCGACTCCAATCCAACGTACGAAAGCGCGGAGTCGACATCTGCATCAAATACATCACCGGGACCTGACCGAGCATGGTGATCCGCTCCGATGCGATGGTCTCAAGCGATGCGATGGGGTCGAATCGATCCATCAGAATTAGAGTCGCCCCAACAAAGATCGCCGCGAAACCCATTTCAACCGTGGCAGCGACGTGATTGATTGGAAAATGGAGAAGGATCCGGCCATCGTTGCCGATCTTGAAGTGCTGACATTGGACCTCGACGCTGCGAATGATGTGTTCATGCGAATGCAGCACGCCCTTCGGTTCACCGGTAGAACCCGAGGTGTAGATCAGCAGTACGTCATCGCCGCTCGAGGCGAGCGCAACACGCTCGTCGAGCGCATCCTCGGCACCGGGGCGCGGTCGATCGAGAAAGCCCTGATACGAATGAACCTTGGCGTCATAGACATCACCGTCATCCGCACCGAAGACGAGCACGTTAGCGATCTCGGCGCAGGAGTTAGCTAGCGCTTTCGACGTGGTACTCAGTTCAGCACCCTCATAGGTCGCTTGGGCAACAATGACTCGCGGTTGACAGTCGGCGACCACGTAGAGCAGTTCAGTGAGCGTGAATTTTGGGGACAGCCCAACCCAAATTGCGCC
Source organism: Candidatus Nanopelagicales bacterium (assembly GCA_038244765.1). GTDB lineage: Bacteria > Actinomycetota > Actinomycetes > S36-B12 > JBBRLC01 > JBBRLC01. The sequence goes on from JBBRTC010000040.1 coordinate 12,877, forward strand.
GACCTTCGATGCCGCAATGTAGGTGACCAGAAACTCTGGGCAGGCGGTGGCAAGCAGCGCGATGCGGTCGCCCGGGCGTACCCCTAGCTCCAGGAAGGCGCCAGCGGCGAGGTCCACCTGACGAGCGAACTCCTGCCACGACATCCGAATGTCCCCAAAGACGATGACTTCGGAATCGGGCGTGGCCTGTGCCCAGCGACTCACCGATTGCCACAGGAAACTGGCCTCGGCGTTGCTCATCGGTCACGCTCCTGCCCCTGGGAGATCACGACGGCTGCATCGCGGATGGCGATGGATCCCTCGTGATTTCGCACCATGAATCGCACTTCACCTGGTTCTTCGATGTCGCCTCGGTCATCAAATACTGTCAGCGAGATCCGAGTCCCGGGCCGCACAACGTCAGTGAAGTTGCATCGGACTGCGTCGATCCGTGCTGGATTTCCCGCGAGATTTCGATCCACGATTTCGCGCATCGCCATCGCCAAGGTCGCTGTCCCTTGCATGATGATCGACGGTAACCCCACACGATGCGCGTACGCAGGCGATGTATGGATCGGAAAATAGATGTTTGCCCCGGCGTCGTATCTGTGGGCAGCCAGGGCATCGAGGTGGATCCCCCCAGTCCACGTTGCCGATGACTCGTCAATTCGATCCGATCCCGGGCGAGACAACTCACACTCGGCACCGACGCCGACGCCTCGGCATTCCACTCCACGCAACATGGCTGTACTTCGTTCCATTGCGACGACGTCGCCAGTTGAGTCGCGGAGTACATACTGCGTCACCAGACTTGTCCCGGACCGATGCGGTGCGACGGCTTTGATCTCGCCGTCAATCCGCAGCTGATCCCCTGGGACGATGATGCGCCGCCACTCGATTTCCTCACTGAAGTGAACGCGCCGTTCGAGCACGGACGCTGGAATGCCCAAGCCGCCCCAGTGCCGTTCAAACTCCGCCGAGATCCGCCAGGTAAGCGCCGCGGTCATCATCGGTTGCGCCACGAGCCCACCCACGCGTTCGTCATCGAGGAACGCCGGATTTGGGTCATCGATAGCCGCTGCGTAGTTCATGACCATCCGCGGTGTTATGGCGATATCGAGCGGCAAACAGGTCTGTCCGACGAGGCCTGACGAGATCTCCACTCGGCACTCCCTGATCTGGAAAGCGAATCCCACCGGCCACTCGTACGGTCGGGAATTCAACCGTGAGTGTGGACGGACCCATTTCTCGACGCGCAGTCACCTTGCGTGGGGCTGACCGGAATTGAACCTTCGACCCCTTGACCACCAGTCTCGCGGTGCCCATACCGCCCGTCCACCTTCGTGGGTGTTTGTGCGTGCCGTGCCGAGTTTTGTCCACGGAATTCGGCCTGACTTCAGTCCGTTTGTGAGGCACTCGGTGAGCGGCCGCGACGCGACGACTGGGCACTTCCCCGAACCACTCATGACGGCACATCGCGTGCACCCTGCGCGGCGCCGGCTCGACAGGGAAGGCGGATTGTGTGAGTACCCTCGCGCTCATGGCCACGCAGCCCAACTCGACCGGGTCTCGGAGGGAACCCAGTTGGCGAAAGGCGACCGGCTGGTGGTTCGTGGCGTCCAGTGCGGGAATCGGCGCTGCGGTGGGTACGGCCTGGCTCACGCTAACCGGGCTGAGTGACTTCGACACCCCCAATCCCGGCGTGCGAACGACAGCTTGGGTCGTGCTGGTGATCGGCGTCGCTGTGGCTGCGATTCCGGCCACACTTGGCTTCAGACGTCTCGGGGTCCAGGGGCTGGCCGCGACCTATTTCCTCGGCCTCCTGGTGGCCACGCCAGCCGCACTGATCATTGTCGTGCCCAACCTCTGAGTCACGCTTCGCCGGCCGGTTCCATCGGCACATCGATCATCTTTCAGCTTCTCCCACCGGGAGCGAGCCTCCCGTCGCCTGTCGCGCTTAGCAGCCGACTGCGGTCCAGGTCCGCAGTTTCCACATACACGTGCGGACCCGACACGGCCTGCTCCTCGACCATGTCCTTCGGATCCACGCGCGTCTCGTGCTCGAGATCCGACAGGGATGTCGCGTACTTGCTCGCCGTGGTCATGCGAACAGTATCCCTCGCCATTCGCCGCGATGCCGGATTCCGGCTCACCACCCGAGAGGGCGAGTCAGAACGGCACATCGTTCAGTCATCGCGAGGGGCGCAACATTGCATGAGCCGCGAGCACGGCAGCGGCGATCACACCAGCCAAGGCAAGCGATCCGACCACGTCGGTGAACCAGTGAGCGCCGACCACGAGCCGATCCAAGGCGACGAGCATCGTGGTTGTTGTGGCAGCCACGACCGCGAGCACCCGCGACGAACGATTCAGATAAACCCAGGCCAGCCCCACAACAACGACAGCCACAGTGGCAACGACCAGGACGTGACCCGAGGGGAAAGACGGCTCGCTCTCAGGAGCGAGATTGACCGGCGAGACCGGGCGGGCGCGGTGCTCGGCGTACTTCGCGGCGGCGCCGCACGCATAGGCGATGACCGTCGCACCGGCGAGCAGGGTGGACTCCTGACGGAAGCCCTTACGGCGCAACACCAATGCCGTCACCGCGACGATACCGATCAGGACCGCCGGGGAGGTCGCCTTGGCCAGCAGAAGCCCCAGGTGGCCATCGGTGATGCTCCGGTGCGCGGCGAACCACAGCGACACGGGGCCGTCCACGGTGGTGATGCCGTTGTGATCGCCGACCGCGTCGCACATCCACGCGAAGACCAGCGACCCGATCATCGCGAACACTGCGAACGGCAGCAGAGCCCGGAGGCGCTCGAGCCGAGGTTCGACCCAGTCAAGAACTAACAGCACGGAGACTCCACTCGTCGGCGAGCCCCCAAAGTTAGAGCGACTTTCTGAGAGCCCTCTCAGGAAGGCATCGAATCGAGCCGGATGTGGCCGCCCGAAGCCGCGCCGAATCCCGATGGCGTCGGCGCGACCGCGCAGCAGCCCGCGTGGGCAGGCACCTTCAGCCGCTCGGAGTGTCCAGCCCATCGTCCGCACGGTCACGCTCGGCGTGACCTACGTCGAGCAGGAAATCGCCCTCGGTTTCACGGGAGGGAAGCAAGACCGCTGCTCGGGGAGAGGGAAACGCGGATCGTCGTAGCGTCTATGACGTCGTCACTCGTCAGAGCGACTACCTCCGCCGGCGATAAGTTTACGGACCGACATCCGGGCCCGATGCAATCGGCATAGTTCGCGCGGGCTCCCGGAATCGCGGGGATTGAAACCTCGCTGACCGATGAAAGAAATGCGTCGGGCTGACAGGATTTGAACCTGCGACCCCTTGACCCCCAGTCAAGTGCGCTACCAAGCTGCGCTACAGCCCGCGACCCACGGAGGGCACGAACCCACCACGCGACGACGCGGTGAGCGACGACACGATATCCCACGCGTGCTTAGTCTCTCGCCGTGCCCATTGCGGCGAGCGGATTGGTCAGCGGCGCTTCTTGTTCTTTTCTCGTACGCGCAGATTGATCCGAATCGGCGTACCAGCGAATCCAAATTCTTCACGTAGTCGGCGCTCGATGAACCGTCGGTAACCCGCCTCCAGGAATCCGGACGTGAAGAGGACGAAGGTGGGAGGGCGCGACGCAGCTTGGGTACCAAACAAGATTCGCGGCTGTTTTCCACCACGCACCGGATGAGGATGCGCGCCGATCAAATCACTGAAGAATTGATTCAATCGACCAGTCGAAATTCGGGTATCCCAACCCGCGAGCGATGTGCGGAGGGCGGGTACGAGTTTGTCAACCGATCGTCCAGTGCGTGCGCTTACATTGACGCGGGGTGCCCAACGCACCTGGACCAAGTCGCGATCAATTTCGCGTTCAATGTAGTAGCGACGCTCTTCGTCGACGTTGTCCCACTTGTTGTACGCAATGACCAATGCACGCCCCGATTCGATGACCATCGAGATGATGCGTAAATCCTGCTCGGCAAGTGGCTCCCCCGCGTCGACCAAAACCACTGCAACTTCAGCCTTTTCCAGCGCCGCATGCGTCCGCAAACTCGCGTAGTACTCGTGCCCGCTGGATTCGCGAACCCGGCGACGGATGCCCGCTGTGTCCACAAAAAGCCAGGTGGAGTCGCCAATCTCGACGAGTTCATCGACGGGGTCGACGGTCGTCCCGGCGACGTCATGGACCACGACGCGCTGTTCGCCGGCCAACTTGTTGAGCAACGAGGACTTGCCAACGTTCGGTTTCCCTAGCAATGCCACTCGACGCGGACCACGCGGACGTTCCTCGACACTCCCGACCTCGGGAAACGCAGCGATGATGGCGTCGAGCAAATCCCCACTTCCGCGACCGTGGAGAGATGACACGGCGTACGGCTCGCCCAAACCAAGTGACCACAGTGCGGCAGCCTCGGGTTCCCCGCGTTGGTCGTCCACCTTGTTGGCAACCAGCACGACCGGGCGCTTGGACCGTCGAAGGACTTTGACCACAGCTTCGTCGGCGTCGGTGGCACCGATGGTGGAATCGACAACAAACACGACAACATCAGAGGTCATCATCGCGTGCTCGGCTTGTGCGGTGACTTGGGCAGCGAGCCCGCGTGGATCGACTTCCCATCCTCCGGTGTCGACCAAGACGAATCGACGGCCTGACCAACTCGACTCGTAGCGCACGCGGTCACGGGTGACGCCGGGAACGTCTTCAACGACTGCCTCTCGTCGTCCGAGGATGCGATTGACCAGAGTCGATTTCCCCACGTTGGGTCGTCCGACCACAGCGACTACTGGAAGGATTTCGGTCAAGTCTGAGTCGTCGCCATCGATCTCGTCAGTGTCGTAGCCAAGCCGGGCCAACACGCGTTCGTATCCTTCAGAATCGAGTCCCTCTAAATCGCCAATGTCTTCGAGAATCGACTCATCAATTTCGGCGTCACCGTCGGCCCGAATCACCTGGGAGTGGTCCTCACCATCGGGGGGGTCGTCCACGTCTGTCACGGCTTGGGTCTCCGATGCGATCGCGACTGGGAAGGCGGTTCGTGGGCACTATCCGCGCGGGCTTCGCGCGCGACGTCATCTGACGGTAGTGCCTGACCAGTGCGCGCCACCGCTTGCCTGACGTGATCAGACATTCGTTGCCGAATAAGCTCGCCGGCACGGGCCGACTCTGCTCTGCGGTACGGCTCTGGATGCGGGTCGAACATCAGGGGCTCACCGAACCCGACGTGGACAATCGACCCGAGCGCTGGTAGCGATTCACGCCCGGCTCCCGTCGCGCGAGTACCCAAAATCGCCACCGGGACAACAGGAACTCCCGCCGACAACGCCAAATAGGCCACGCCGTGGCGGATACGTGCCACATCTCCACGACGTCGTTGGCCTTCGGGGAAAATCGCCACCGCCGACCCTTGACGCAAGATCGCCACGCTGTGCAGCAGGGCGGCTCGACTAGGTGCGTGTTCGTGGATGGGAATCTGACCTCCGGCACGCAGTAACGGCCCCAACGGGGAATCGAACAACTCGCTCTTGGCCAGGAAGTGCAACGGACGTGGTGAGGCAGCCCCGAGTACGGCAGCATCGAGAAGTCCCAGATGATTCGACGCGAAGATCACCCCGCCGACCTCGGGTATGTGGTGTTGCCCAAAGGATCGTGAGCGATACGCCCGCATGATCAGTCCCGCAACGTTGCGGTTCGTCGCCACTCCGGATACGGCCCCAGAGCCAAACCACGTCAGGACGCTTGACGCTGCGCGCTCACCCACGTTGGGCTACTAAGTCGAGAACTCGAGCGACGACGTCATCGAAACTCAAATCAGTCGCATCGATGACGACAGCATCGTCGGCTTGGAGCAGGGGCGAGGTTGCTCGCGTCGAGTCCGCCTCGTCCCTGATTGCGATGGCGTCGGCTGTGGCCGTCACTTCGGCGTCGGCGATTTCGTCTGCTCGCCGACGTGCACGTTCCGTGTGGTTTGCGGTGAGGTAGATCTTGAGATCCGCATCGGGCAGCACGACCGAGCCGATATCGCGCCCCTCGACAACGATTCCCTGACCTTGAGCAAGGGCTGACGCGACGGCACGTTGTTGAAGGTCGACCAGTTTGGCGCGCACTTCGGGGACTGCGGAAACAGCCGACACTGCTGCAGTCACCGAAGCTGTTCGGATTTTTGCGGTGACATCGCGGCCGTCAATGCTCACTCGTACATCGTTCGGGTCGGTGCTGATCACGAGATCCGGGCGCTCCACATTCGCCGCGACCGCCGTTGGATCATTGACGTCAAACCCGTGGGCAAGCATCCAGGCCGCAACCGCGCGATACATGGCCCCGGTGTCGAGGTATTGCCACCCCTGAGTGAGTGCGACACGACGCGACACGCTGGACTTTCCGGAGCCGGATGGCCCGTCGATAGCGACCACTAAGCAGGCGACGCTCACGGCGAACCGCCCAACTCCTCGGCGGAGATCAGCGCCTCGTTCGAACCCGACAAGACGTGCCCGTGTTGAGCTAGGGCATCGGACAACGCCTCGACGTGGTCAGCCGCCACCGAGAGTTCGACAAGTCCGGTCGGGCGCCCAAACGCGTGTTCGATGCGTACATCTTCGAGGTTGATGCCGGCACTCCCCGCCGCGACGAACAACCGTCCGAGTGCGCCTGGTTCATCCTCGACGACGACGCGCACCACGGCGAAGGCAGCAGTTCTTGCTCCATGCTTGCCGGGGATCCGTGCATGTCCGCGACGCCCGCGCTCGAGAACGTCGCGCACCCCGTCGGCGTCCGCAAACCCTGATTGGCGCAGGCCAGCGATGACAGCCTCAATGTCAGCTTGCACATCGGTCAGTACGTCGGCCACGTGACTGGCATTGGCTTGGAGGATCTCTTCCCACAATTGCGAGTCCGATCCGGCGATACGGCATACGTCGCGAAGTCCTTGACCTGACAACACGACGTCTTCATCTCGGGCATTCAGCAGCCGTGCTGCCATGACGCTCGCGACGACCTGGGGAGCATGCGACGTGAGCGCGACGGCGCGGTCATGGGCGGCCGGATCGAGTTCGACCGCAACCGCGCCGGTCAAGCGTACGAGTTCGCGCGCCGTCGCGAGCGCCCGCGAACTTGTCGCGAGAGTGGGAGTAAGGACCCAGACGCGGTCCAGGAATAGGTCCGCCTGCGCAGCTTCAGGCCCAGATACCTCCCGGCCAGCGAGCGGGTGGCTTCCCACGAAACGACTTAAGTCGTGCGTCCCGTCACCAAGGGACGCGAGCTGACCCTTGACCGAACTGACGTCAATCACAATCGCATCGCGATGATCGCGCAGGGCAGAGGCAACGGTGTCCGGGGTGACTCGCGGCGGCGTCGCAACGACCACGACGTCGACGTCAGTGATGGTTGAGTCCGCGACGCCAGCACCTCGGGCGACAGCCACCGCTAACGCCTCGAGGTCCCGATCGTGTAAATACACGCTGATGCCACGCTGGCGAAGCGACAACGCAAGTGAC
>JBBRTC010000041.1:0-20017 GCA_038244765.1 Candidatus Nanopelagicales bacterium
AAGGCCTTTAGCCGGACAAGCCCGGCCGAAGGCGGTCAATTCTTCGCTTGGATGCTCGATGGAGCCCCACCGGATGTCCGCGCCACGATGGATCGAGAGGTCCCCGGTCCGGTGCGGTTCCTGATCGGCGGGATATTTGGACGTAACTATCGCAAGAACATCGCTCCGGTCTGGAGGAGTTAAACGCTCAGCGGCAAGTCGTTGGCGCCCATTCGGTCACGTTTCTGACATACCTGATCGGAGGATCGTGACAACCGAAGATGGAGGCGCACCACTCGCTGCTGGCGAATTCTCGACGTGGTTGATCGAAATTCAAGGAGCCATCCGTGGCGAACACGGATCAGATGTTCCGTGCGGGAGTTGCACCGCCTGCTGTACGTCGTCGCAGTTCATTCACATCTCACCCGGCGAGACCGACGCCCTTGCCCACATCCCCCCGGCCTTACTGTTCCCCTCGCCAGGTCTGCCACGCGGTCATGTCGTGATGGGCTACGACGAACGAGGTCATTGCCCCATGCTGATCGACAATGCCTGTTCAATCTACGAGCATCGGCCCCACACGTGTAGGGCCTATGACTGCAGGGTGTTTCCGGCCTCGGGAGTCGACCTCGACGAGGCTAACAAAATGCAGATCGCCGAACGAGTCCGCCGTTGGCAATTCAGTTACGCCGATGACTCGGCCCGTGTCCAACACCTTGCGGTGCAAGCCGCCGCTTCGTTCATCACGAACGACATCGACTCGCTCCCTGAGCGATCCCGCCCAGCCAACGCGACGCAGCGCGCCATACTCGCGATTGAAATCCACGATGACTTCCTCGACCGTGGGGAGCGCACGAACATCCCAACGCTTGTTGAAGCACCTGACACCGAGGCGATCCGATCAACCGAGGCGATCCCATGAAGACCGAGACTTCGCAGCTCTTCCCGAAGACTGATCCAGACGACGAACGGCGAGAATGTGGCGGCGTCCGTCGGCACCCAAGCAGAGGACCCGTCGAACTGCTGCACTAGGCCAGCAAGTTCCGCAAGTACGGCTCCAAGGTGGGCGTCGCGATAACAAGTCCGTCGATGAGTGGCGGGCTTTGGTTGAAGCGAAGTTCGGAACCATCAAAACGCCACGCGGCGCAACGCGAAGCAACTGCCACGACGACAGGCGCGGCGGCGTCCCATTCACTCAATCCGCTGTCATGGAGGTAGGCGTCAACTCGACCGGCAAGCACTTCCGCTGCCTTGGCGCCGGCGCTACCCATTCGAACCAACTCCACCGGCACCGAAGTCTCACGCGTGATCGCAGCCGCGATGTCGTTGATGGATCTAGGCGGCCTCGTACGACTCACAACGATCCGGATCGGCCGCGAAGTCGGCAATTCGGCCTGCACGGCGGTTGCGGAACTCAAGGACGCTGAGGTCGAGTAAGTCACGCGAGAACAAGGAAGGGCGACCGCCCCGGCTACGAGACGGCCCGTTTCCCAGAGTGCAACATGCACGGCCCAGTCATCGCGGCCTTGGCCAAATTCCCAGGTGCCATCAAGTGGATCAACGATCCACAACCGTGACGCGGAGAGGCGAGCGGGATCATCGACGCCTTCCTCGGAAAGCACGGCGTCGTGAGGTCGAGACTTCTCGAGCCGACCAACGAGAAAATCGTGCGCTCGCTTGTCACCGTCATCGCGCAGTCCACGGCTGCCGCCATTGGTATCGGTATCAGTTTCGCCGTACGCAGCTCGAAATGCGTAGAGCATGTCGCCAGCCTCTTGGGCGAGGCGATGGGCAAGATCGTCGTCAGTGACATTCGCATCGTATGTCGATGGCTCGCTCATGAGTGAACCCTAGGGCGCGCGGCTAGTAACGCGACGAGGCAGGATGTGGCAGGGAGTTCCCTACGCCTTTAGGAATTGAATCGACTCTGCGTGTCGTCGAGCCCATCGCTGATGAGCGACTCGATCGAATCTGCGGCGCTACCAACAAGGGTCGGCAATTCTTTCCGCTCGACTGCCGCGAATGGCTTCAAAACAAAAGCGGCAGGGTCTTGGCGTCCGGGCGGTCTACCGATTCCCACGCGGACCCGGAAGAAGTCACCGGACCCAATCGCACTTCGCACTGAACGCAATCCGTTGTGTCCGTTGTCGCCGCCGCCGAACTTGACCCTCAATGTGCTGAAGTCAATGTCGAGTTCGTCGTGGACGACGATGAGCCGGTCGAATGGGATCTTGTAGAAGTCGAGTAGAGCCTTGACCGATCCACCCGATTCGTTCATGTAGGACCGCGGCACCGCCACGACAACTCGCTGCTCGACTAGCCGGCCCTCAGCGATATCAGCGCGTCCACGTTTGTGAACTCCAAAACGCGCGCCGATTCGTACGCCCAATTCGGCAGCCACCATCGCGCCGACGTTGTGGCGTGATGATGCGTACTCCGGCCCGGGGTTACCGAGACCGACAATCAGCCAAGGCGTGTGATCACTCACTCAGCAGAGTCGGATGCCGAGTCATCGGCGTCCCCACCCGCGCCGGCCTCCTCAGCTGCCTCCGCGGCAGCGTCCTCAGCGACGGCCGCACGCTCGGCGGCGGCGGCGGCTTCAACAGCGAGGACGGCTGCTTCTTCGGCGGCCTTCGCTTCGGCGACGGCTTGTCCAGCGCGAGCCCGTGCCTCGGCCTCAGTGATGACGACGAGGTCGACATGCTCAAGGTCGCGGCGTACGGCGTCGCGTTGAATCTCCTTAGGAGCAACCAGCGTCACTCCGCCGTCTTGCTCAATCTCCAGGACCACGCGAGGAACGCGGAAGGCGAGCATCAGTTCGCGCGCTGGTAGGGCGATGTGACGAACCTCGTTGCCGCTGCCATAAATGACCCCAGGGACCAGACCCGCACGGCGCAAACGGCGAGCCGCACCCTTGCCAAATGCGTCTCGCGACGTGGCCGAAATCTTGATGTGGGACATGCGGAACTCCTGGCAAGTAGTGGATCAGAACATCTCGGTGCGGTGCGGTTGGGCGCCAAGGTCGAGGGCGCTCTCAAGCACGCCACCGCGTCGATCACGGTGATCGCGGAGCCGCGCAGAACGCGACATGTGGGATCACCCTCGCCGAGGAACTCCGGAAGTCTAACCCGACCGCGTCGATGCCTCCGACCAGGCTCCAATGCCCCCGTTCAGGTGGGATCGGTAAGTCGTACGGGCTAAAGGACAGACGTCTCGAAGAGGCTCGTCACAGAACCGTCGTCGAAGACCTCGCGAATCGCGCGCGCACTGAGCGGTGCAATGGAGAGCACGGTGAGTTTGTCGAAGTGCTGCTCGTCGTTGATCGGCAAGGTATTAGTGATCACGACCTCAGAAATGCGGGAGTTTTTGAGCCGATCTGCCGCCGGCTCCGAGAGTACGCCGTGGGTCGCAGTGACGATGACCTCTTCGGCGCCGTTCTCGAACAACGCATCTGCGGCCTTGATGATCGTGCCGCCGGTGTCGATCATGTCGTCGACGATGACGCAGATTTGGCCGCGAACGTCACCGACGATCTCCAGTACGCGAGCTTCGTTGGGGATGTCGGGGTCACGGCGTTTGTGAATGATCGCCAACGGGCTACCGAGGATGTCGGTCCATCGCTCCGCGACACGCACGCGACCGGCGTCCGGCGACACCACGGTGATCTTGGAGCGGTCGACGTGTCGACCCACGTGCGACGCCAACAGTGGCAACGCGAAAAGGTGGTCCACCGGACCATCGAAGAAGCCCTGAATCTGATCGGTGTGCAGATCCACGGCCATCAACCGATTCGCACCTGCGGCCTTGAACAGGTCGGCCATGAGTCGTGCCGAAATGGGTTCGCGACCTGTGTGCTTCTTGTCCTGTCGGGCGTACCCATAGAAGGGCGTCACGACCGTGATGCGATTGGCCGACGCGCGCTTCAGCGCGTCGATCATGAGCAACTGCTCCATAATCCATTCATTGATCGGAGCGGTGTGGCTTTGGATGACGAACGCGTCGCAGCCGCGTACGGATTCGTCGTAGCGAACGAACGTCTCGCCATTGGCAAAGTTGTAGGACTGCGTGGGAACAATCTCGCAGCCGAGTTCAAAGGCGACCTCATCGGCCAACTCGGGATGCGACCGTCCGGCGATGAGCACCAACCGCTTCTCGTTTTGCGTCCTAATGCCGGTCACCGGCTCTGCCCCTCGTGAGTTGTCGGATCCTGTTGCTCACCGGCGGCCGCATCAGCGGCCTCGGTAGTTTTAGCGTGGGGTCGTTTGCGGCTTACCCAACCTTCAACGTTGCGTTGACGCGCTCGACCGACGGCCATCGCGCCGGGAGGTACGTCCTCGGTAATCACTGAGCCGGCCGCCGTATAGGCACCGTCGCCAATCACGACCGGTGCCACCAACATGGTGTCGCTCCCCACCCGGACGTCATCGCCGATGACCGTCTTGTGTTTGTTGATGCCGTCGTAGTTCACCGTCACTGTCGCTGCACCGATGTTCGAGTTCTCTCCGACGGTCGTATCCCCGATGTACGACAGGTGCGGCACCTTCGACGCCGCTCCGATCGTCGAGTTCTTGATCTCGACGTACGCGCCGGCTTTGCTTTTCGGGCCCAACACCGTTCCAGGACGCAGGTAGGTGAAGGGACCAACCGTCGCGCCCGCGCCGATGAGAGCGCCTTCAGAGTGCGTGCGCACAACGACTGCACTGGCGTCCACCGTCGTGTTCGACAGCGTGCTGTCGGGACCAACGTGAGCGCCTTCATTGATCCGAGTGGCTCCGAGAAGACTCGTCCCCGGCTCGACCACGACATCTCGCTCAAGTTCAACGTCGACGTCAATCCACGTCGTGAGCGGATCGATGATTGTGACGCCTTGAGTCATCCAATGATGCGCAATTCGATCACGAATCAGGACTCGCGCTTCTGAGAGTTGTATTCGGTCGTTCACTCCGAGAATTTCCTCAGCGGTCGCGGACGGAACCGCCGTCACCACAAGTCCTTCAGCCCGCATCAAGCCAATGACGTCGGTGAGGTATTCCTCGCCTTGCGCATTGTTGGTGGTCAGAGCCGTCAGGAAGCGCCTTAGCGGCACTTCGTCAAAGGCGTACATCCCGGAGTTGATTTCCCGGATTGAAAGTTGCGCTTCGGTCGCGTCTTTCTGCTCCACGATGCCTGTGACGTTGCCGTTGTTGTCGCGCAAGATGCGCCCGTAGCCCGAGGCATCGTGGAGTAACGCGGAAAGAATCGTTGCCGCGGCGTGCGAATCCACATGAGTGCCGACAAGTTCGCGGAGCGCGTCCGTTGTGATCAAGGGCGTGTCCCCCGCGAGCACGACCACGGGGCCCGGAGCTTCAGCGTCCGAATGGATTGACTCGAGGGCGATACGTACGGCGTGGCCCGTTCCCCGCTGTTCGTCCTGCACCACGCAGCGCGCATCAGGGTCGTACGCGGCCACATGGTCTGTCACCTGTTCGCGCCCATGACCCACGACCACGATGACGTGTCGGGCCCCCAGCGGCTTGGCGGCCGCAAGCACATGCCCAAGCAGTGATCTGCCCGCGACGGAATGGAGAACCTTCGGGGTTGCCGACTTCATCCGGGTGCCTTCGCCGGCAGCCAGAATCACCACGGCTCGTGGTGGGACGGCGAGGTGGTCGGGACGCACTGCGGTCACTGGCGTCTATCTCCTGCGCGCGGGCCGGGGACGGGTGGGCGAGGCGGGGAGGTGCGGCGGCTCTTGCCGTCAGCGGTCACGATACCCGCGGCCGATTGGGGGCGGGCGGTGCGGTGCGGTCTGGTCCGCTCAACTCGACGCCTGGAGGCTCCCCGGGCAGGACTCGAACCTGCGTCGGCAGGATCCAAATTCCTGCTGCGAAACCGACATCGCACCGGGGACCGCGGCAAAACTTCGCCGCTGAACCGCCGGATCACTCTAGACACGACGCGCGCGCAACACGCGGCTGGGTGGCTTGAATTAGACTGGTTACGGTTGCGTAGGTTACGGTAGCGTAGCCACAGGCGGGAAGGTCCCAATCGCATTCCCGCCTGTTGCATCTATTTCGTCGGCGCCCCGTCAAGTGACGGGGTGCCCGCACATCCAGGAGAACCGTGACCCAGCCACTTGAGCGCATCCCCGCCGATGTCTTCCGCCCGCACGCCTCGGAGGTTTTGGCCGAATCTGAGAGCGAATTGGTAGCAGACGGTTTCGTCGCTGACGGCGCGCTCACGGCCCACTGCTACGACATCGCTGGAGTTACGCCTCCCCCACAAAGCACCCACACAAAACAGAACAAGTCGTTGGCCGAACAGATCCTGCTCATCGTCTTCGTAGCGGTTCCGTTCCTCGCCGTACTCACTGCCATTCCTGTCGCGTGGGGCTGGGGAATCGGTTGGACCGATATCGCACTGAGCATGGTTTTCTTTGCAATTGCCTGCCACGGAATCACGATTGGCTATCACCGCCTATTCACCCATGGTGCGTTCAAGGCGAACCGAGGATTGAAGATCGGCGTCGCCATCGCGGGGTCGACCGCGATCGAGGGACCGTTGACTCGCTGGGTCGCCGACCACCGTAAGCACCACGCGTTTAGCGACCGGGACGGCGACCCGCACTCACCGTGGCGCTACGGCGAAGGCTTCTGGCAAGTCGCCCGCGGCCTTGGCTGGGCTCACGTGGGCTGGCTCTTCGAGGTCGAACAACCCGCGATCGAACGCTATGCACCCGATCTGCTCAAGGACCAGGACCTCGTCAAGATCTCCCGTGCGTTCCCGTGGATCGCAGCCGGATCCCTGATCACGCCCCTCGTACTCGGTGGACTCATCACATGGTCGTGGCAGGGCGCGCTGTCCGCATTCTTCTGGGCCGGACTCGTACGGATTTTCCTGGTCCATCACGTGACGTGGTCGATCAACTCAATCTGCCATGTCTTCGGCAAGCACCCTTTCAAGTCACGCGATCGCTCCGGCAACGTTGCCTGGCTCGCGATCTTGTCTGCCGGAGAGTCGTGGCACAACATGCACCACTCGGATCCGACGAGTGCGCGTCACGGCGTGCTCAAGGGTCAAGTCGATTCCAGTGCGCGACTTATCGAACTCTTCGAATGGTTCGGGTGGGCGACTGATGTTCGCTGGCCCAAGCAGGACCGACTCAACGCCCGCCGCATCGACGCTGCCTAACCGTCGTGCTCCGTCCCGAAATGAGCATGAGCGCATGAGCACCCCAGTTGATTCGGCCACTGACTCGACCCACGTTGTTAGTACGCCCGCCTCGACGTCGCGATCAACGACGCGACCGATCACGGTGAAGCCGCCGGAGCGCGTACGGATGAGCGGCAAGGAACGTCGCGAGCAACTCATCGACGTTGGTCGCAAACTCTTCGCCGCCAAGGGCTTCGAAGCAGTGACTATCGAGGAGATCGCCGCCAAGGCCGGTGTCTCCAAGCCAGTTGTCTACGAACACTTCGGCAGCAAAGACGGGCTCTACGCCGTCGTCGTCGATCGTGAAATGAATTATCTGCTCGGCACAGTCACACAAGCTCTCACGGCTGAACATCCCCGTGAACTGTTGGAACAAGCTGGCCTGGCCCTCTTCGACTACATCGAAGGGCGGACGGACGGGTTCCGCGTACTCATTCGTGATTCCCCTGTCGCAACCTCCACTGGCAACTTCGCGTCGCTACTCTCCGACGTTGCGACCCAGGTCGAGGCCCGACTCGCGGCCGAGTTTCGCGCCCGCGACTTTCCTTCCAAGTTCGCACCCATGTACGCACACATGCTCGTCGGCATGGTGGCCCTCACCGGTGAGTGGTGGCTCGACGTACGGAAACCCAAGAAGAGCGAAGTCGTAGCTCACGTCGTAAACCTGGCTTGGAACGGCATCGTCGGCCTTGAAAAAAAGCCGCACCCCCTCACCTCCGACTAAACCCCTCTCCGCCGAGTCGTCAGTTTTTGGTCACTTTCGCTGCGCCGAGTGACCAAGAACTGACGACTCGGCAATTGAGATCTCTCGACGTCGAGAGATGTCACGTACGCTGAATCCATGACCCGGGCCAACGACGAAGTGGATCGGCTCGTTGATGCGTGGCGGCGCGAACGTCCCGACCTCGACGTCTCGCCCCTTGAAGTGCTGTCACGTGTGACCCGACTGGCCCGCCATCTCGATCGAGCACGCGGTGCCGCTTTTGACGCGCACGAGCTGGAGTCGTGGGAGTTCGACGTACTCGCCGCGCTGCGTCGCGCTGGCGAGCCATACACCCTGTCCCCCGGACAACTCCTCACTCAACCCTTGGTCACCAGCGGCACTATGACCAATCGCATTGACCGGCTGGCCGATCGCGGGCTCGTTGAGCGTCAGAAGGATCCACATGATCGCCGCGGCGTGCGTGTACGTCTCACCGCAACCGGACGTACGCGCGTCGATGACGCGCTCGCCGATCTTCTTGGCCACGAACGAGCGATCCTCGCGGCGCTGACAACGACCCAACAGAATCAACTCGGCGATCTACTTCGAGATCTCGTTTCGCCGTTCGACAATTTGATCGAGCCCCGATAGGACCATCGACGTTGCGTCGACTAGCCGAGGACTTCTGCCAGCGTTAGCCATTCGTCTTCGACCAACTCGCGAGCGACACGTACCTCGCGCAACTGCGCGTCGAGTACGCCCACTTGCTCGAAATCGGTACTCACTTCGGCGAGTTGTCGATGCAACTCGTCCTCCTCGGCGCGCAACTTCTCGATGCGACGCTCCACTCGAGCGAGGTCTTTGCGAGCGGCGTACGCCTCGCCACCGCTGAGCACCGCCCGCACGCTGGACGAGCCCGCCTCCGACGTGGGCTCTGGCGCAGCCATTGCCGCTGATCTGCTCGACTCGCGAGCGGCGATAGCCGAGCGTCGTCGCAGATACTCATCGACGCCCCCGGGGAGGTGCCGTAGGTGACCATCCCCAAGGAGGGCGAACAGGTCGTCGGTCACCCGCTCTAGGAAGAACCGGTCGTGGGAAACGACGATGAGAGTTCCGGGCCATGAGTCGAGGAAGTCTTCTAAGACCGTGAGCATCTCGATGTCGAGATCGTTTGTCGGCTCATCAAGCATCAAGACGTTCGGCGCATCGATCAACAGCGTGAGAAGCCGCAGCCGACGACGCTCACCGCCGGACAAGGCGCCCACCCGCGAAACCAACCGCTCACCACTGAATCCAAAACTCTCCAGCAGTTGTGACGCGGTGAGGCTGCGGTCCTTGCCGATGTTGGTGATCTCACGGACTTCGCGTACGGATTCCAAGACTGTCATCGACGGGTCGAGGTCGTCTTGGCCTTGCGCTAGCAGCGCCGGCGCCACCGTCTTCCCAACGCCGACGTGCCCCGCAGTGACACCGAGCGCATGCGCGACCCTTTCGTCTCTGGCCGCGACACCGGCAGACAGCAGCGTCATCAACGTGGTCTTTCCAGCGCCATTGGGACCAAGTAATCCAACGCGATCGCCGGGCCCGATGCGCCACGTCGTACTAGTAAGTACGCGCGGCCCGTCCGGCACGTCGTCACCACGACCACCCGCGTTGAGTGTCACTGACTCGAGGTCATACACCTGTCGACCGAGTCTGGACGTGGCAAAGCGTTGCAACTCAAGTCGATCGCGTGCGGGTGGCTCATCCGCGATGAGTGCGTTCGCGGCGTCAATTCGGAACCGCGGTTTACTCGTACGCGCCGGTGGACCTCGGCGCAGCCACGCCAACTCCTTGCGTAGCAAATTGTCCCGCCGGTCCGCGGACGCACTCGCGAGTCGCTGCCGTTCGGCCTTTGCCAATACGTACGCCGCATAGCCACCGGCGTACCGGTGAACTGTCCCGTCGACCACCTCCCACGTTTCGGTGCACACAGCATCCAGGAACCACCGGTCGTGCGTGACGACGATGAGAGTTCCCGCGCGTTCAGCAAGATGCGTAGCGAGCCAATTCACGGCTTCGATGTCGAGATGATTCGTCGGCTCATCAAGGATCAAGAGGTCCGGGTTGTCGATCAAGACTCCAGCGAGCGCGCAACGACGTCGCTCGCCTCCCGACATCGACGACACAAGCGTGGAGAAGCCGTCGGTGAACACCGGAGCATCGATCCCACCGAGTAGGCCTTCGAGTACGTCGCGAGTGCCTGCATCGCCAGCCCACTCGTGCTCGTCGCGAGTGCCGAGGACGACCTCGCGAGCGGTGAGGTTTGGTTCAAAGAGGTCCTGCTGGGTCAGGGACCTGATACTCAAATGTCCTGATCCACCGGCGCGAGTCACTCGTCCAGAATCGGGAGCGAGGTCACCGCTGAACACTCTGAGAAGGGTGGATTTCCCGCCCCCATTACGTCCGACGACACCGAGGCGCGCGCCCCCGGAGACCCCGATCGTCAGTTCCTCAAGGACGTGCCGGGTGCCGAAAGTGATGCTGACTTTTTCTGCAATCACAACTGGCGCTGGAGCCACTCCCTCTACCCCGCCAGGCCGACGGAGTCGACGATGCGCGCGCCATGCACTGGACCGGTGGCGCGGGTGACCGTGCGGCACACCCCAGAGGCGCTCAGTGCGACCGCGATGTCCAACGCGTGCTCGTCATCGCGTGCCAAGAAGGCGCATGTCGGGCCGCTTCCCGACACGATCGACCCCAAAGCACCGGCATCCGATCCCGCTTCCAGCGTCAGTTTGAGTCGGGGTCGCAAGGACAGCGCCGCTTCCTGCAAATCGTTGTGCAACCCCGCGCCGACTGAAGTTGCGCGGCCGGAGCGCAGCGCTGCCATCAATTCATCGGCAACCGCGGGGGCCGGAACATCGCGTGACCCGCGTAGGCGATCGCATTCTGCGTACACATCAGGTGTCGAGAGCCCCCAGTCGGCGAAGGCGAATACCCAATGGAACTCACCACGCGCCAATGCCGGTGTGACTTGCTCGCCGCGACCCCGACCGATTGCCGTGCCACCGTGCAGAGCGAATGGGACATCGCTGCCAAGACGTACGGCGAGCGCTTCGAGTTTCGTCCGGCCCAAGCCCGCTCCCCACAACGAGTCGCACGCCACCAACGCCGCCGCCCCATCGGCACTCCCGCCAGCCATGCCGCCGGCGACGGGGATGTTCTTGATCACGTGCAGATGTACGTCGGCCGGCTTGCGGATCGCCTTGGCGACAAGTTGCGCCGCAGCCCAGACGAGATTTGATTCGTTGGTCGGTACGGCGCCGATCTCGTCACCCTCGACCGTGATCGAGATGCCATGTCCGGCAGGTGCTTGAGTCGCCACGACCGTGTCGAGTATGGAAACCGCATGGAAGACAGTCACCAATTCGTGAAACCCATCGGTGCGGCGCGGGCCGACAGACAACGAAAGATTTACCTTCGCCGGTGCGCGAACTGTGACCGACGCAGGACCCGAACTCACCACGCTGAGAGCCTAGTGCGCGTCCGAACTCGG
This sequence comes from Candidatus Nanopelagicales bacterium, assembly GCA_038244765.1. Lineage (GTDB taxonomy): Bacteria > Actinomycetota > Actinomycetes > S36-B12 > JBBRLC01 > JBBRLC01. Next base: position 11,412 of record JBBRTC010000041.1, read on the forward strand.
GTGGACCACTCGCGGACCGACCTCAGCAATACGGATGAATTCGTCAACCGTGAGTGCTTCGCCCCTCAGTCCGCTATCGACGCCGGCTGCAGTCAAGATCTCCTCAGCACGGGTAGGCGAACCCGCCCAACCAGACAACGCAGCTCGCAAGGTCTTACGGCGTTGGGCGAAAGCGGCGTCGACAACGGCAAACACCTCATCGCGAGACGACGATGTGGTGCGCACCGGTCCACGTGTCACTGAAACCAATCCCGAATCGACTCGCGGGGCTGGCCAAAAGACGGATGGGCCCACACGTCCGACGCTGCGCACATCGCCGTACCAACGGGCCTTCACGCTCGGGATGCCGTAGACCTTGTTGCCGGGTTCAGCCGCAAGGCGGTCAGCTACTTCACGTTGCACCATGACCAACGCTGTGCTGACAGTGGGGAACGACGCGAGCACATGCAACAGCACCGGAACCGCGATGTTGTACGGCAGATTCGCGACGAGCGCCGTCGGCTGTACGCCGTCAATGCGCGCGAGTCGAAGCGCGTCCGCCTCGAGCACGTCGACGCGACTCGCCAGATCTGGGCGATGTGCGGCAATGGTGTCGGGGAGGGCATTCGCAAGGACCGGATCAACTTCAACGGCGATGACGCCAGCGGCGGCGGCGGCAAGCCCCAGCGTGAGCGATCCAAGCCCCGGTCCGACTTCGAGCACGATGTCGGCTTTCCCGACGTCGGCTGAACGAACTATGCGACGGACTGTGTTTGCGTCGATGACGAAGTTCTGACCGAGCGATTTCGTCGGACGAATGTTCAGGCGGTCCGCGAGTTCTCTAATGTCGCGCGGTCCGAGCAAGCCATCACTCAACGCACTCAGAGCCGGCGCCCGCAGGTGGACCAGGGACCGCGTCCCGAGCGTACGAAGAGCAATTTGGCCCGATAGGTCTGTTCGGCCGCGCTTGCGTCCGAGGGGTAGCCCTTCCCTCCAACGGAATGCCACGTACCTCGAAGGAATTGGTACATGCCGTAGTACGGCCCGCGATGCCCGCCAGCGCGCGGATTCGCCTGGCTTTCGCAGATGGCCAGCGCATGCCAATTCAGGCCATCCACCTCGGGGCGGCCGATGTTAGATCCGCCGGTCCACACTCGCGAGATGGGTCGAAGTTTCGTTCCGACGAGAACGATCTTCGTCCGCGGTTGCTTTGTGACGTGTGAGGCGATCAATACGCGGCGTACGACGCGGCCATTGACTTTGCTGATGCGGTACGCCTTGATCCGGACCCCGTTGCGACCTGTCGTGAGAACTCTGGTCTGGCCCAGGAAGTAGTGCGACGACTTCTTGTTCTTCACGGTGTAAGCCAAGGTGAAGGAAAGGATCGCAATGCGAGTTCGTACGACCGCTGGCCGTGCCGCAAATCGTGGCTTTGCCTTCACAACGGTCGGACTCGACGTTGCTGAGACCGAGTCATCGAGCGCCGGCTTTGAACGCGGAAGGTATAGCGCGCTTCTGACGACGTCGGCCGATCCTGCGGCTCGAGCGGAGCCAGCGGGAAGAGCGAGCGTTGATGAGGACGGGGTACCTGAAATCTCGCCGGTATCGACGACAACTCCGCCGAGAGTCCCGGCCAGAGCGAGCGCTACGAGGGCGCCGAAAACAGGCGTACGCCTCATTGCACTCCAGCCCGAGTTGGTCCCGGGTCCCCCACCCGGCCGTCGGGTTCAGGACCGTACTGATCGTTTCGCGTCCGCGCCACCTGGACGAACTCACGATCCGACGTTCTGGCGTCGAAATCCCTTCGTGCGGAGACGTTTGCCCTGGTCAGCCGCTCGTCCCCTACGCAGAGCGCCGGTACAACTACTTTCGCTGAGTCTGGAGAAACTCCCCAAAAGCAGCCCCATCGTGGGCAGTAAGGACAGACCCTGCGGAAGGCGTGAAAGGTCTAGAGCGGGCCAAAGACGTTGTCAGAATTAGTCCAGAGATGGGCGCACATTTCATCCTCGGAGACTCCCCGGACCCCGGCCATCACGCGAACCGTGAGCGGAATCAGGTACGACGCGTTCGGTCTCCCGCGGTAGGGAACGGGCGTCAGGAAGGGCGCGTCAGTCTCCACGAGAACTTGCTCCATCGGAACCGCAGCGAAGGCATCGCGAAGTCCCTGTGCGTTCTTGAAACTCAGGACTCCGGCAAATGAAAGAAACCAACCTCGCTCCGCGCAGTAGCGCGCCATGTCCGAGTCGCCGCTGAAACAGTGGAAGACGACACGACGCGGAGCTCCTTCGTCTTCCAGCACCCGGATGACATCAGCATGCGCATCGCGGTCATGGATGACGAGCGCCTTGTCGTGCTTCCTCGCCATCGCGATATGCGCCCGGAACGATTCTTCCTGAATGCCTCGGCCGTCATCACCCGTCCGGAAGTAGTCGAGTCCGGTCTCCCCGACGGCTCGAACCTCCTGGCGGGCGGCGAGTTCATCGATTTCAGCGTACGCCGCGTCAAGACCTGATCGACCTTCCTCGGCGAAGATGCGGGGAGATTCGTTGGGATGCAAACCAACGCCGGCCCATACGTCGGGGAGACGACCAGCAAGTTCAACCGACCATCGAGCACTGGGCAATTCACACCCGATTTGGATGATCTTGGTGACACCCACAAGACCGGCGCGCGCGACGGCATCATCGACTTCGAGTCGGTCTTCTCCATCGTGAATGTCAAGGTGGCAATGAGAATCAACCACTCGAGACGCAAGCACCTCGGGCAGTCCCGGGCGGGTCAAGTCGCGGCTGCGGCCGGCTTCGCCGGTCGATGTGCGCGACCGACCACTCTCATCTCGTATCGACTCCGGCATTGAACTCGCCCCTACGCGTCAACGGGGTCTTCGAGACGCGGAAAAAGCGAATCACCCTTGGTGACAATGACTCCGGCCGGCAATTGGCCCCACTGGCTCGCTTCTTGAATGCGTTGCGCCCCAATGGGTCCCAGCTTCGCCTCGGCACCGAGAGCAACCCACAGTGAGGCCGTCGCCTTCGGCATCAGCGGGTGGTAGAGCACGGCAATCGCGCGCAGCGACTCGCACACGGCGTAGAGCACGGTGTTCAAGCGTTCTGCGCTGGCAGGATCTTTCGCCAATACCCACGGCGCTTGTTCGGTGACGTACCCATTCACCGCGTCGACGAATTCCTTGATGGCGCCGATGCCTGTCGAGAAGTCCAACGCCAGCACAGCGCCGTCCGCAGTCGCGGCAGCAGCCCGTAGCAACGCTGCGAGCGCTACCTCATCGGGACCAAGATCTCCTGGGGCTGGAAGTAGGCCTTCGCAGTACTTGCCCACCATCGCCGTCGCCCTCGACGCGAGGTTGCCTAGACCATTGGCCAACTCCGACGTGTATCGCGCGGACATGTCTTCCCATGAGAAGGAACCATCCTGTCCGAAGGCGATCGCACGCAAGAAGTAGTAGCGAAACGCATCGGAACCAAAGTGGTTGGTGATCTCTTCAGGAGGGATGCCAGTGAGCTTGGTCTTGCTCATCTTTTCTCCGCCAACGAGGAGCCAGCCGTGGGCAAACACCTTGCGCGGCAACGGCAATGTGGCGGCCATCAACATCGCTGGCCAAATCACGGCGTGGAAACGAAGGATGTCTTTGCCGACCAGGTGTACATCAGCGGGCCAAGTGGAGCGGAACTTATCCGCACCCGGACCATCGACGTCGCCGAGCCCGACCGCGGTCGCGTAGTTCAGCAAGGCATCGAACCAGACGTAGACAACCTGTTCTGGGTCCCACGGGACCGGGATACCCCAGTCAAAACTCGAACGCGAAATCGACAGGTCTTGCAGGCCTTGTCGAATGAAAGCAACGACCTCGTTGTACGCCGAGACTGGCTCAACAGCCAACGGATTCGCTTCGTAATAAGCCAGCAACGGTTCGGTGTACGCCGACAACCGGAAGAACCAGTTGATCTCGCTGACGTTTTCGATCGATCGACCGTGAATCGCACACACGCGTTCGCCGGCGTATTCGCCGACTCCGTCCACCAAATCCGCGGGAAGTTTGAACTCCTCGCAACTCACGCAGTAAGGACCCTCATAGGACCCTTCGTAGATCTCACCCGCATCTTTGAGCCCTTGAAGAAACGCCTGGACACGTTCGGTGTGGCGGGTCTCGGTGGTCCGGATGAAATCGTCGGTTGAAGCGTCAATCGTCTGAAGCACCGGCTTCCATGCGGATTCCACCAACCGGTCGGCCCATTCCTGGGGTGTCGATGAATTAGCCTCCGCCGTCCGCATGACTTTCTGGCCGTGCTCGTCGGTCCCGGTCAGGAACCACACCCTTTCACCGCGCATGCGGTGCCAACGAGCTAGCACATCGCCCGCTGTCGTCGTGTATGCGTGGCCAATGTGGGGTGCGTCGTTGACGTAGTAAATCGGGGTCGTCACGTAGAAGGCTTTGTCCTCGGCCACGTGGCCGTCTCCCTCGGTTGGGTCCAACACTTCGGCGCCGATCCTACGAGCCAGCGCGAGTTAGTTTCGCCGCTACGACCGCGTCGAAGACTTGGCGGCGCCCGATTCCATGCTCTGCGGCCACATCGAGCTGCGCCTGCTTGCGATCCATGCCGCTCTCGATGAGTCGAGCGACCTCCTCGGCGAGCTCCGTCGGAGACGCGTCACTGGCGATCGGAGCTGACGCGCCAGCCACGACGACGGTGATCTCGCCGCGAACTCCCAACTTTGCCCACGCAACCAAATCCGCGAGCGATCCTCGGCGTACTTCTTCATAGGTCTTCGTCAGCTCCCGACAGACCGCCGCCGTCCGCTCGTCGCCGAAAGCCACAACCATCGCGCCGAGGGCAACAGCCAACCGATGCGGTGCCTCAAAAAAGATCATGGTCCGTGGTTCGGCAGAGAGTCCCCGAAGGCGCGTTGCGCGTTCGCCAGCTTTGCGCGGGAGGAATCCTTCGAAACAAAAGCGGTCCGACGCTAAACCCGATACCGCCAACGCGGCTAACACTGCAGATGGACCCGGTACGACCGTGACCTGAATCTCAGCCTCAATTGCGGCGGACACCACCCGGTAGCCCGGGTCGCTCACCGATGGCATCCCTGCGTCGGTTACCAGCACCACCCTTTGCCCGCCAATCATCGCCTCGACGAGTTCGCGAGAACGGCTCAACTCATTGGCGTCGAAGCACGAAACGATCCGGCCTTGAATCTCAACGCCTAAGTCCTTGATCAGCCGACGTACACGCCGGGTGTCCTCGGCGGCAACGATGTCGGCCCTCGCCAATTCATTACACAACCTCGGCGATGCGTCGGCCACATCGCCGATAGGAGTCGCGGCGAGAATCAACGATCCAGACACGCGGTCATCCTGGCAATGCGGTCGAGCACTTGTCCCATCGGCTCCCTATCCTTGGCCGGTGTCTGTCACTTCGGTATCCCCGCCGCACGAGAGGACCGACGTCAACGACGCGTCATCCGAGGGCGATCTCGGCGTCACGCCCTTGAGCACGCAGCGCACCGATCCTCCGTTGCCCCCAGCCACCGAACGGCTCAGTTCGCCGATGCCCCGTGGGGGATGGCGCGGTTGGGCCGGACCAATCGGCGTCACCGCGCTGGCCGCGGCCCTGCGGCTCCCCGGTCTCAGTACGCCCCACGCCTTGGTCTTCGACGAGACCTATTACGTCAAAGATGGTCTGTCGCTAATTCGTTTCGGTTACGAGCGCCAGACCATCGACAACGCAAACTCGGTCATCCTCAGTAGTAACGGCGACGTTTCCTCACTCGACATTTTCAAAAACGATCCTGGCTTCGTCGTGCATCCCCCCGTCGGCAAGTGGGTCATCGGACTCGGCCAACACTTCTTTGGTGCCACGCCATTGGGCTGGCGCATCGGCGTGTGCGTGCTCGGCATCCTGTCGGTTCTGATGGTCGCCCGAATCGTTCGCCGACTGACACGATCGAACTTGCTGGCTGCGACGGCCGGACTGCTGATGGCTATTGACGGCATGGCGATCGTGCATAGCCGTACGGCGTTGTTGGATCAAACGATCGCGTTCTGGATCATCGCGGCGTTTGGCACGTTGCTCCTGGATCGAGATCGCACTCGAAAGCGGCTTGCCAACCGCATCGCCGATCTCGAACCGGGTGCATTTGGTTCCGGCGGTTTCGGACCCGGCATGGGCATTCGACCTTGGCGAATCATGACCGGACTATTCCTCGGCCTGGCGTGTGGAACTAAGTGGAATGGCGTCTTCTACGTCGTCGGGTTCTTGTTCCTCACCTTGTTATGGGACTGGGGTGCGCGCCGCATGATCGGCGTACGCCTGCCATTCACAGCCACTCTCGCGCGCGATGCGATTCCCGCCGTGCTCTCCCTGATCGTCATCGCCGCAGTGGTCTACGTCGCCACCTGGGCCGGATGGTTCCTCACCTCGGGCGGATACGGCCGGCACTGGGCGGATGGAACCACTGGCGTGTTTCCCTTCATCCCCGACGCGCTGCGCTCGTGGTGGCACTACCAGTCCGACATGTACAACTCGAGCGCCAACATCACCTCGCCACACGCGTACCGCGCCAACCCCTGGGGCTGGCCCATCATGGCGCGACCGACCAGTTTCTTCTACGCAAGTCCCAAGCTCGGCGACAACGGCTGCGCTGCGCCGCAGTGCGCCCAGGAAGTCATAGCGCTGGGCAATCCCGTCATCTGGTGGGCTGGCGCCTTGGCTCTGCTCCACCAAGCGTGGCGGTGGGTCGCCGTACGTGATTGGCGTTCTGGCGCAGTGGTTGTGGGCTTCCTCGCTGGATGGCTTCCGTGGCTGCACTATCAGGAGCGCACGGTCTTCAGTTTCTACACAATCATCTTCTTGCCGTTCACGATCGCGGCACTAACGATGTCACTCGGGACCATCCTCGGCCGGGCAAATGCATCACCAAACAGACGCATGTACGGCGCCATGTTTGCCGGCGCGGTCGTACTCGGGGCGATCGCCGCGTCGTTCTTCTTCTTCCCGATTTGGACAGCCCAAGTAATGCCACAAACGCAGTGGCAACTGCGAATGTGGTTCCCGACCTGGGTCTAAAGCCGCTAGTTCTGGCTGGACGAGGGGAAGGCGCCCGTACCTTCCGGCGTTGGCTTGAGAACCCAGGCGTTGGTCAGTGCTTCCTCGCGCCGACCCGGGCTCGCGATCACGGTCCGTTCGCTGGGGCCACCAGCGGCCGTGCCGATCACCGACCAGCCGAGATCTACGGCCTTCTGCCGGCAACGCCGATACTCCAGTGACATGCCGTCAGACTTCAGGTGCAACTCGCCACTGAGTTCTGGCGGGATGAGTTCGGGCTTGATGAGTTTCACGATGCGATCGTCTTGGTCGAAGATCTCTAGCACACGCTTACGTGCGACGCGGTCGGCCCAACGACCAGTAAAGAAGTTGCGCAACCCCACCCACTTGGTAAGCGTCGTGTTCTCGTCGATGGGGATGTTCGTGTCCCAGATGACCTGTCGCCCGAGTGCGAACTGAACGTCAATCATCACGATCGACGGGAAGTAGAACGCAGTACGGACCGTCACCTCCGGCGGGCGACCGTCGTACTTCTTCTTAAAGAATCCACCGGGCTTCTGCGGCGGACGCTGAATCGCGGTGAGGCGCGCGCCCCAGTCCCAACTCTCAATATCGAGGTCGTCGACCTGAGGCTCGTCGCGGTTTCCGAAAGCGCTGCCGTGCACCCACGGTGTGTGCGCGATGTCGGTGCCGTTCTCGACAACTCTCTCGAAGTTAGCGTCCCATTTCCACTCGCCCCGAAGTTGGCGGAACGACGGATCTTCCATGAAGTCCAACTGCGGGATCGGCACGCGGTCTGATTCGGCGATATCGCCAGGGAAGACCCAGATCCAGCCGTGCCGCTCTTCGACCGGGTATGCGTCCACGCGGGCTTTCTTGGACAGCGGGCGTCCCTCGCGCAGAGCAGGGATTCGGGTGCAGACGCCTTCACCGTTGTAACCCCAGCCGTGGTACGGGCACACAACTGTGTCGTTCTCGACCCAGCCACTAGAGAGTGGCGCCCCCCGGTGGATACAGACGTCGGACAGAGCCCGCACCTTGTTATCCGAGCCGCGATAGAGAACCAGATCCTGACCCAGCAATCGGTGCTGAGACGGCTTGTTGGTGATCTCGTCGCTGAACGCCAAGGCGTACCAGAAGTTCTTGTACATGCTCTGCCTCCGAAGGAAATCGCCCAACCATGGCGCCCGCACAACAGACGCGCAACTCGAATCGCAGGTGCGCGGCCCGAGTAAGTGAGTGCTGACTCACATCGTGCGCGAGTCCACCGCACGTGTCAAGACAAACGACCGTGAATCCCTGTCTCACGGTTGCCGCCGGGTTGCAAAAGGGTTCGGAGACAATCGTTGGAGCAGGAATAGTGCGGCAAATTCAGATCATGTCGACCATGGACGACGTTAGACGCGGACGATAGGTGTCAACAAAGCCCCCGGACATCTATTAACGATGTCCCGGGACTTCACTGGGTGGTCCTTAGGGGACAGTTGACGAACTCTCCACCCACCCTCGTTCGCGCGATCCAGGTCTACCGTGCGCTCCCAGATCTAGCCGCCAGCTATCCAGCAA
>JBBRTC010000042.1:0-19667 GCA_038244765.1 Candidatus Nanopelagicales bacterium
ACCAGAACCAACACCAGTACCAACACCAGAACCAACACCAGAACCAACACCAGTGCCAACACCAGTACCAACCACCGAAGCCACGACCGAAGCCAGTACCGAAAGCCTTGAGGTGCATGGTGTCGACGGAACCTGATGAGGTCATCACTGATCGAATTCTGACGATTCCGAATGCGCTGAGTTTCCTACGGCTCCTCGGTGTGCCGCTATTTCTGTGGCTCGTACTAGGGCCGCACGCGGACGGTTGGGCCTTTGTCGTGTTGGCGATTGCCGGCCTAACCGATTATCTCGACGGTCGGATCGCACGAGCCACCGGTACGTCTAGTCGACTCGGTCAGTTGCTGGACCCGCTCGCTGATCGTCTTTACATCCTTGCGACGTTAGTCGGTCTGCTCCTACGCGGGATTGTTCCGCTCTGGTTGGTATTGGCGCTGGTTGCGCGGGACCTGATGCTTATTGCGCTCTTTCCTCTATTGCGACGCCGTGGACTCGTAGCCCTGCCTGTCCACTACCTGGGCAAGGCGGCGACTTTCAACTTGCTCTATGCGTTCCCATTGCTCCTGCTCAGTGACGGGGCCTCGTGGGTGGCGGATCTCTCGCGAGTCTTCGGCTGGGCGTTCGTCATCTGGGGGACCGCTCTTTACTGGTGGTCTGGCATCTTGTACGTCGAACAGGCACGACGGCTTGCCGCTGAATCGAGCGGCTCAGTACGCTCCTGATCGCCTCCACGGCAGATAGTGGACACGTCTAGGCTGACCTCAGCAAACCCACGGCGTCGGAAGGCAGTCATGAACCCCCAGGACCTCAAGTACACAGCGGAGCACGAGTGGGTTGACGTCAGCGACGATGGGTCTTCTCCGGTGACTGTCCGTTTTGGCATCACGGACTTTGCTCAGAAGGCACTCGGAGACATTGTTTTCGTCACGCTTCCGACGGTGGGAACTGAACTTGTCTCCGGTTCGGCGTGCGGTGAGGTCGAGTCGACGAAGAGTGTCAGTGACGTCTACGCGCCGGTCAATGGCGTAGTCGTCGCTCGCAATGATGCTGTGGAAACTGCGCCCGAAACCCTTAACTCCGACCCGTATGGCGCCGGTTGGCTCGTCGAAGTTCAGGTCGCTGACGCAGCAGAACTAGACACCTTGCTTGATTCGACCGCCTACCTTGCGCTCACCGAAACTGGTTGAGGAGTCACCATGGCCCGAACCTGCCTTCAGTGCGGTCACGTCGGTACAGACGATGATCGATTTTGTAGTGTGTGCGGGACCGCCCTTGAACTGGCCGATGAGGCAGTAGTTGCGCACACGAGCACGGGACTCATTGCCGTGATTGGTCAAGGCGAACTGGTCGCCCTCGACGCTCTGGGTGACAGCGGTGAGATCGCCTCGCTCGATCCCGGAACGGTGGCCGCGCTCACCGCCGGCGATGCAGTACTGCTTGTTCGCCGTGGTCCACTCGAGGGCCAGCGTTTCGTCCTGGCTGGCCCCGAGGGAAGCGGCGTGAGCGTCGGGCGATCACCGGAGAGCGATCTGTTCCTCGATGACGTCACCGTCTCGCGCAAACACGCTCAATTTCTGCGAGGGTCAGTGACCTGGTCAGTGAGGGACGTGGGCAGCTTGAATGGCACCTACGTCAATCGTGAACGGATTGACGATGCTGGGTTGGCTAGTGGCGACGAAGTGCAGATCGGCAAGTACCGCTTTACCTACCTTTCCGCCAGCCACATCACCGAAGAAGAAGCCATCGCCGGGGCCAACTCGTGAGCTCCGCAGCTCCCTCATCGACGCTGCTGGGGATCGGAGACGTGATCGCCGCCCTTCGGACTGACTTTCCCGACGTGACGATCTCGAAAATCCGCTTCCTCGAATCCGAGGGGTTAGTCGAACCCCAACGGACCGCAAGCGGATATCGCAAATTCGTCGAAGCAGATGTCGACCGGTTGCGCTTCATCCTCGCTGCTCAACGCGATCAGTATCTTCCGCTGAAGGTAATTCGCGAACACTTGGCCGAAGCGGATCGCCGCGGTTTAATGCCGGAACCGATTCGATCTGAGAGCCCATCACCAACGAAGCGCGCCGCTGGATCACGCGGGGGAGTGTCAGATGGTTCTGACGGTGCGCTCACGAACTCCGATGAACTCAACGGCGAGAGTCGGATGTCACGCCACGAACTCTTGGAGACAGCAAAACTTAAGGAGAGTCAGCTGGCCTCTCTCGAGTCCTATGGATTAGTGACTTCGAGGGACGGTTCTCAGTTTGATGCTACGGCAATTCTGATCGCCCGAACGATCAGCGACATGATGGCTTTTGGAATTGAGCCACGCCACTTGCGCAGTTTCAAAGTCGCTGCGGATCGCGAAGTTGGCCTCATGGCGCAGGTGATGACGCCGCTACTAAAGAGCCGGACAGCTGAATCGCGTGCTTCCGCGGCCGCGAAAATTCGTGACCTTGCCGAACTGTCCTCTCAATTGCACTCGGCATTGGTGAAGGCCGGTCTTGATCAGGACGTGCTGCATTGATTGACTCCGCTGGTCACTTAGGTCGCACCGTCGTAGGGTGGCGACGTGCTGCAACTTGATGTAGTCGGCGTCCGGATCGAGATGCCCTCCAATCAGCCGATCGTGCTCTTGCGTGAAGTTGAGGGTGATCGCTACCTCCCCATTTGGATCGGCGCCGCTGAGGCGTCCGCGATCGCGTTTGCGCAGCAGGGGGTGATACCGGCTCGCCCGTTGACTCACGATCTGATCCGCGACCTCCTGACCGCGCTGGGTCATGAATTGAGGCAAGTCAGAATCACCGATCTCGATGACGGTGTGTTCTTCGCCGTTCTGGTCTTCGACGGCGACATTGAGGTGAGCGCCCGTCCATCGGACGCGATTGCGCTTGCACTGCGGACGGGAACCCCGATCTACGGCGCGGAACCGGTCCTCAACGATGCTGGCATCGAAATACCAGACGAAGCCGAGGACGAAGTGGAAAAGTTCCGCGAATTCCTCGATCAAATCTCCCCGGACGATTTCACCTGACTTTCGCGTAGTTGACCCTCAGGCGCGTCCGCATAGGTAACTCTCAAGGTGAGATTTAGCGATGTTTTGTCAACCGCTCATTGAGGGTGACCTTCGGCGTGTCGACCGCGCCTGTCGTTGACGGTCGCCCAGTCGCCCCCTACCGTTCACCTAGTAGTTAGGTCACACCGCTGTCATTTCGTGCTGAGGAGAACCGGTGAGCGAGTTCACGGCGGGACCCCCGGACGGCACGTTCGAGGGCGCCAAGGTGACTCGCGCGGAGGGTTTTGCCCGCGCTGACAAGCAGGGTCTCCTCTTCGGTGACGAGATCAGGCCACTGCCCCAAGGCGTCGGTTATCGCGGGACAGTCGCATGCTCGGCCGCGGGCATCACCTACCGACAACTGGATTACTGGGCTCGTACGCAACTGGTCGAACCAAGCATCCGCACGGCTAGTGGGTCTGGGACCCAACGGCTCTACAGTTTCCGCGACATTCTGGTGTTGAAGGTGGTGAAGCGCCTCCTGGATACCGGCGTTTCGTTACAGAACATTCGAACGGCTGTCACCCATATGCGCGAGCGCGGTGTCGACGACCTGGCTGAGATCACCCTGATGAGCGACGGAGCGAGTGTCTATCAGTGCACCAATGCTGCAGAAGTCATTGACCTTCTTCAGGGGGGACAGGGCGTGTTCGGAATCGCGGTGGGCCGCGTTTGGCGCGAGGTCGAGGGCAGCCTCGCGGAACTTCCCAGCGAGCGAATCGACGGATCGTCGCCGCTCAGCCCCGGCTCCGAAGATACGCGCGACGAACTCGCGGTACGCCGGCGTACTCGTCTCACGGGTTGAGTTCGCGAGCCTGATACCGTAAGACATGTCGATGACCCCATGCGGGAGAGACTCGTTGACTGGTATTTCACCTACCCAGAAATGGACATGGTGACGTCAGGACAACGGGCGCCGAAGGAGCAACCGCCCCGGAACCTCTCAGGCAGCCAGGACCGCATGGAGTGGACACCTCTGGAAAGTGTGGACGGCATACGCCGGACGCCGCCGAAGGGGAAAGCCGAGCCGCCGCCAACGGTCCGGCGAAGCTCTCAGGCTCCATGACAGAGGGGGAGTGCCCCGCCCTCTCCCCGCTCGCCGTCCGCTGGAGTCCACCGATGACAACCCCCGCGCCCCCGTCGCCTCAGCCGTCGCTCCGCGACCTTGATCGCATCGCCCCGTTTAGCGAACGTCATATCGGCCCCTCGCCAGATGAGGTCGCGCACATGCTGGCGGCCTTGGGTCTGGGCTCGTTGGATGCCTTGGCCGACGCCACCGTCCCGAAGGTCATCCGAACACTTCGCGAGTTGGATCTCCCGGCCGCAATTTCAGAGATCGAGGCCATCACCGCGCTGCGCGAGATCGCCTCTGAGAACTCGACGATGGTCCAAATGATCGGCGCGGGCTACTCCGATACGCATACGCCCGCGGTTATTCGCCGCAACGTTCTCGAGAGTCCAGCCTGGTACACCGCGTACACGCCCTACCAACCGGAAATCTCGCAGGGTCGGCTGGAGGCATTGCTCAACTTCCAGACCATGGTGGCCGACCTCACCGGATTGCCGACCTCGAGCGCCTCGCTGCTCGATGAGGCAACGGCGGTGGCGGAGGCCATGTCGTTGTGCCGTCGCGTCAGTAAGTCAGCCTCACCGCGTTTCCTCGTCGATCGCGACACCCACCCGCAAACCCTGGCCGTGCTGGCAACTCGGGCCGAGCCCGTCGGCATCGAGATCGTCCTTCACGATCTTGACGCACAGGAACTCCCATCCGTTGACTTCTTTGGTCTCCTCCTCTCGTACCCCACGTCGAGTGGGCGACTCCGCGATGACGTCAACGTGATTGCCGAGGCCCAATCGCGTGACGCACTGGTCGCGGTCACGACAGATCTGTTGGCCTTGACTTTGCTAAGACCACCCGGTGAAATCGGGGCCGACATTGTCGTTGGTTCAGCCCAGCGATTTGGCGTTCCGTTGGGGTTTGGTGGGCCGCACGCTGGTTTCATGAGCGTGAAAAGCGGATTGGAACGTTCGTTACCGGGCCGCCTTGTGGGTGTGAGCGTCGATGAGGACGGTCGACAGGCGTACCGGCTGGCCTTACAGACCCGAGAGCAACACATCCGCAGGGAAAAGGCGACGAGCAACATCTGTACGGCCCAGGTGCTGCTTGCCGTCATCTCGGCGATGTACGCGTCGTATCACGGCCCGGAAGGGCTGCGGAATATCGCGTGCCGCGCGCACCGATATGCCGTGGTACTCGCGGCCGGGCTGGACACTCTCGGAGTCGACATTGACGGCGACGCATTTTTCGACACCGTTCGGGCCCATGTCCCTGGTCGGGCAGCAGCAGTCACCGCGGCTGCGGAACGTAGCGGGATAAACCTTCGTCTCGTCGATGACAACACTGTCGGAATTAGCACCGACGAAACCACAACGCGTGGGCACATCGAGTCGGTGTGGGCCGCGTTTGCTGAAGTGCTCTCGGCACCCGAGCTCCCCGATGTGGACGTGATCGATTCGGCCGCGGCGAGTGCTCTGCCGGCCGAATTGTTGCGTGCCAGTGATTTCCTCACCCATCCGGCTTTCCGCACCCACCACAGCGAAACCGAGATGCTGCGCTACCTGCGTGCCTTGTCGGACAAGGACCTGGCCCTTGACCGCGCCATGATTCCTTTGGGTTCGTGCACGATGAAGCTCAATGCCACCAGCGAGATGGAACCCATCACGTGGCCCGAGTTTGCGGGGGTGCACCCGTTCGCACCGGAGCATCAAACTCAGGGTTATCGCCGCTTGATCAGGGAACTCGAATCCTGGCTCTGTGAAGTGACTGGGTACGACGCCGTGTCGCTGCAGCCCAATGCAGGGTCGCAGGGTGAATTTGCTGGGCTTCTCGCTATCCGTGCATACCTGCGTGATCTGGGCCATGGAGATCGGGATGTCTGCCTAATCCCGTCCAGCGCCCACGGGACGAACGCAGCGAGTGCGGTGATGGCTGGTCTCCGCGTTGTCGTCGTTGCTTGTGACGACCAGGGCAACATTGATCTCGACGATCTGCGCGCGAAAATCGATTCGCACTCCGATCGTCTCGCTGCCGTGATGATCACCTACCCCTCCACCCACGGTGTGTTCGAAGAAACCGTGGTTGAGGTGTGTGGGCTGGTCCACGAGGCCGGCGGGCAGGTCTACGTCGATGGCGCCAATCTCAACGCCCTGCTGGGCGTCGCCAAGCCGGGGAAATTCGGCGCCGACGTGTCGCATCTCAATTTGCACAAGACGTTCTGCATCCCACACGGTGGTGGCGGTCCGGGGATAGGCCCGGTGGCGGTTCGCTCGCACCTCGCGCCGTACCTCCCGGGTCATCCGGCCCTCAACAATGCGTCACATGAGTCGCCCGCGGGCCGAGTTGGTCCCGTGAGCGGGGCGCCGTGGGGGAGTGCGGGCATCTTGCCGATTCCCTGGGCTTACCTGCGGATGATGGGTCCAGATGGACTGCTCCGAGCGACCGAGATCGCGATCTTGTCGGCGAACTACATCGCTCGGCGCCTCGACCCGTTCTTCCCCATCCTCTACTCCGGGCGTGACGGCTATGTGGCGCACGAGTGCATCGTGGATTTGCGCGACATCACCAAGCGAACGGGTGTCACGGTCGACGATGTCGCAAAGCGTTTGATCGACTACGGCTTCCACGCGCCCACCATGTCGTTCCCGGTTGCGGGCACGTTGATGATTGAGCCAACCGAAAGTGAATCGCTGTCTGAAATCGACCGCTTCTGCGACGCGATGATTGCGATCCACGGCGAGATAGACGCCATTACCGCGGGCACCTGGAGCGTTGAGGAGAGCCCGTTGCGTCATTCGCCGCACACGGTGGCATGTCTCGTGGGGGAGTGGAAACGGCCCTATTCGCGGGAATTTGCTGCCTATCCGGTTGCCTCACTACGCGGACAAAAGTACTGGCCCCCCGTACGTCGGATCGACGGCGCGTACGGCGATCGCCACCTCGTCTGCGCCTGTCCGCCCCCAGAGGCATTCGAAACAGACTAGATCCTCGGGCGCTGTGATCGCTGCCGGCCCCAAGGAAATTCCGTGATCTTCGTCAGCTCCGGCCATCCGTTTCTTGGGCGTGGAACAATTCCTCTTGCTCATCGGCGCTGACTACCATCCACGTCGCATGGTGGACGACGAAGCCAGCGGCGCGAACTGCCTCAACGACGGCTACGTCGTCATCAACGAACTCCGCGATGTCGCCGGCCTTGGCCAACTCGCGGAGAACCGCGACCTTGGTGTAGCGCGCGGGCCGGCGATCATGGGCGCGACGCATATGCAGATCACCGGCAGGGAGCCCATAGGTCTTTAGCCATGTCGTCGTCGCGGCGCGGTAGTTCTCGGGCCGCCCAGTCAGATAGATGATCGTGTGACCGCTGGCGCGTGCGCTGTGCGCGCGTTGCACGCCTTCGTCGAGGGGTAAGTCATCGACAGCGGCGGCAAAGAAGGCCCTCCAATCCTTGGGTCTTTGCGCCACGAAATGCAGTCGATGCCGTACATCGGCCAAGACTCCGTCGATATCGAAGACGGCGAAACTGGTCCGATGGTTTGCGGGCGAACTCGGGAGGCGCGAGGGCACTCTCGCACGCTACCGGTCGCCACGGACTTCGCTCGATGGTTCCGGTCCCTTGGATCCCGCCACTCGATCCCGCCCCCGGGTATTTGGTCAGGGCCTTACCCTTGCGGCCATGAACACCACAGCGGATTCCTCCCGGTCCTCCACGGGCCACACGGATACAACTCCGACGAAGCCGGATTTCGATTCGATTCGAGTAAGTCTTCCGGCCGCGGTTCCCATGGTTCGGACCTTGAACCTGGAATTTGAGCAGGCCAGCCCAGATCGCGTCGTGATGGTCCTACCCGATCAGCCCGCTTACCAAAATCACTTCGGTGGGCCACACGCTGGCGCGATGTTCACGCTGGGGGAGTCGGCTTCAGGAGCCTTTGTGCTGGGGCACTTCGGCGACTTACTCGATCGTGCGACACCGTTGGCCGTGCAAGCCACGATCCGCTACCTCAAGGTAGCGATGGGAGCTCTCCGCGCCAGCGCAATGCTCACGCGGCCTATCGCTGAAATACGGGAAGAATTTGAAGCCGGCGTACGCCCTGAATTCGACGTGGAAATCCAGTTCACGGACGAAGCGGACCAGGTGACCGGCTCGATGACCGTCACCTGGACTCTAAAACCAATACGCAAATAGTTGCAAACTCTGCGGGTTGTCATACGGTTGCGGTTGTCATATGGTTGCGATTGACATTAGGTGGCGGTTGTCAACAGGATGCGGTAGCATGCGGGGATGCCGGCAAAACCCCGCTCTCTAAAACCCCTACAACTCACCGCCCTGAGTCCCAGCGCCGCGGCTGAGCAACTCTCGGGCCAGGCGGGCGAGAAGTGGGCGCGCGACTTCTTGCATGCGTTCGAGACGCGGCTTCGGCTGGCGCCGCTTGAACGGTTGATGAGTTCCTGGGACCTGTCGGCATCGGCTACTGCACGGGTGTTTGGCGTGTCGCGTCAGGCGGTGGCCAAGTGGCGGCTCTCGTCAGTTCCTGACGATCGTCTGGTCGTCCTGGCCGATCTCAGTGCCGCAACCGACGCTCTAGAACGACACGTACGTCGTGACCGCATCCCGGCGATTGTGCGGCGGGATGCGGATTTCCTGGGGGGAGTGAGCCTGCTTCACCTCGCCGAAACCGGACGAAGCGAGCAGGTACGTCGCGATGTCGGACGCATGTTCGACCTGCGCCGAGTTGCTCCATGACTCGCGCCCGGACGCTTGCCAATCCTCACGGGACGCGGCTCGTCGACGACGCGATTTGGTTGCGGGTCGCCCATCGAGACTGGACCGACCCGCTATCACCGGACTACGCGAACGACCACGGAGGTCGTTGGAACAGGCCTGGGGATGGTCCGACCTTGTATCTCAACGGCGACGAAACCACCGCCCGTGCCCAGATCCGTCGGCTGCTTGAGGGCACACCGATCGACTACGAGGATCTCTCTGATGATGCGCCGTTCGTGCTGATCTCGGCCAGGTTGCCGCACCGCCAGCAGGTAGCCGATGCCACGACCGATCTCGGCCTAGCGGCGTTGGGGCTGCCGACGACATACCCGAAACGACCACGGGGCGGCGAGGTCCCTTGGCTGACCTGCCAGCGAGCAGGTCGCATAGTGCGTAGCGCACATCTGCGTGGGGTGTTAGCTCGCTCCGCCGTTGAAGACACCGACGGGACTGAGCTGGCGTGGTTTCCGGCAGCCCGCGCCGTCGCGGTTGAGGTTGGGCGTCGCAGGGGATTCCGGCAGTGGCGCAATCCGCGCCCCGTGCGCATGACCTGAGGGGGAAGGGCTGAGCGCCAGCAGTTGACATAATGTTCCTTATCGGCGCTTTACCTGCCTTCGGGAACCCACAAATATTACAAACCTGTGAGTTAGGTCCCAACCTGTTTGACCTGCCTTGTGGCGGGAACAACGGATTCGTCCGCGACGTTGGAACGGACAACCCGGAAACCCCAGGGCGCCACAAGTGCCCACCGAAAGGCGAATGCCATGAACAACGGCACGCTCCGCGGAACCCGCATGGGTGCCACGAGCTACGAAAACGATTCACACACTGAATTCGCGCCCCGCCGCTGGACCACGTACGACTGCCCTCAAGGTCACGAAACGACGATGCCGTTCGCCGCTGAAGCCGACATTCCGCTGTTGTGGGAATGCCACTGCGGTGCCGAGGCTCTCCTTCGTGACGGTGACCGCCCGGAGCCCAAGGCCGTTAAGCCGGCTCGTACGCACTGGGACATGTTGATCGAACGGCGCTCAATTGGCGAACTCGAGGAACTCCTTGAAGAGCGATTGACGCTCCTGCGTGAAGTTCGCGGCGAGGCCCGCAGTCAAGCCCGCAACGACGCACGCCGTGAAGCCCGCGAAGAGGCCCACACACGTAAGTCCGCGTGATCGCATCGGCCCGGAAACCCTTCCCTTCGGGCCTGTGAGATCTCCGCGATAAGAAAGGTTGACGGGAACCCGCGCTTCCCCCGACGCGATGGTTCCGATGGAGAGCCGCGACAGCCCCCCACTGTCGCGGCTCTCACACGTTGGGGTCGAGTTTTCCGGACTTCCCCGGCGGGCCTTGGGGTCCAGGTTGCCCACCTTGGCGCGGATCCTCGGAACGATCGATTACTTCGCCCTCAATGACGTCACCACGACTCATTCGCGAGTTAACGCCAATCCAACGAACCACTCGGATCGCCACGGCTCCGCGGACCAGAACTCGAGTCGGGCCGAAGACCAGGATTGCGCCCACCAGGTCAGCGAGTACACCAGGCAGCACCAAGATGAGCCCGCCGAGAAACTGCATCCCCGCGTCCCCGACCGCGATTGGGACCTCGGAGCTCAGGCTCGCGGGAGTGTCGCTCGCGGTTCGCAACGCCGTAAATGCAGTCGTGCCCGCGCGTCGCATGGCCCACATCCCGATCACGAAGGTCACGGCGGCGAGAATCAGCACGCCTGACCACCCGATCAATGACGCCATCCACGACGTGGCAACAATCTCGGCGACGAGATAGGCCGCGAGGCTGGCGAGGACGACGAACCTGCGCATTATGAATGTGTGCTCGTGCGGCCACGAATTTTGGACCAGCGATCTTGGGCGCCCCAGACAGTAACCCGCCAGAGCGCCTCAGCAACGATTTTTTGACTCATCTTCGACGTGCCGAATTCACGCTCAACGAAGGTGATGGGAACTTCGCGAACGCGCAACCCGCGTTGCACAGCCCGCCAGGCCAGGTCGACTTGGAAACAGTAACCCTGACTTTCGACGTGGGACAGGTCGAGCGCGCGGAGGGCGGTGGCGCGAAAGGCGCGATATCCACCGGTGGCATCTCGCAGCGGGACGCGAAGTGCGACGCGGGTGTAGAAATTTCCACACCGCGAGATTGCCTCCCGAGACTTCGGCCAATTGACAGCTGAACCGCCCGGGACCCAACGCGATCCCAACACGAGGTCCGCGGTGCGAAGCGCGTCGAGCAGGAGCGGTAACTGTTCGGGCTGGTGCGAACCGTCGGCATCCATTTCGACGACCACGTCATAGTCGCGCGCGAGGGCCCATTCGAAAGCGGCCAGGTAGGCCGCCCCAAGTCCCTGCTTGCCGGCTCGGTGCAGGACATGAATGTGATCATCCTCGACGGCTAGTTTGTCCGCGATGTCGCCGGTGCCGTCGGGGGAATTGTCGTCGGCTACCAGGACGTGCGCCTGCGGAACTGACTCACGCACACGCGCCGTGATCAACGGCAAATTCTCATTCTCGTTGAAAGTCGGAATGACCACCAGGATCTCGCCGAGATCGGCGTACGGACTTGCTGCGTCGCTCACGGTGTCCTCTCAACTTCTCGCTCGGCCTTGGTCGGATGTGAAACGACTCTATGCTGTCTGCGTGGGCGTAACTGGCGCCGGGCGAGAAGCACAACGAGCACGGCCATCACGGTTAATAGCCACTCCGGCCACTCCCCCAGTCGATCCGAGGGACTCCGAGAGTTGGCAAGCACGGCATTGGTCGACAAGACAATCTGGGTAAATTCCGTGCTGCGATCCTGCAGTCGTCCCTCGTGGTCAATCACCGCGGAGATACCACTCGTCGCTGCCACGAGCATCGTTCGATCGTGTTCGATCGCGCGAAGTTGCTCGATAGCTAGTTGCTGCTCGGGCTGACCTGTATTGCCGTACGTCGCATTGTTCGTTTGTACGACCAGTAGTTGCGCACCGCCGTTGGTGACGTCCCTCGGTTCTTGGTCGTAGGCCACTTCAAAGCAGATGACGTCACCGATCGTCACTCCCCCGATCTCGAGTACGCCCGGCGATTCCCCGGGTGCAAAGTCCCGCGGTATGCGGGTGAATCGTTCCGTGAGGCTGCCAATCAGACTGCGCCCCGGGATGTACTCACCAAAAGGCACCGGGTGACGTTTTGCATAGGTCTGTCCAGGTCCGCCGACGCTTGTGGCAGTTGTGGGGTGCCAGACGATCCCTAAATTGACGATGGTGCCCGGGTCTCGCGGATTTGTCGCCACTGCGCCGACGAGGACCGGTACGCGAACAGCGTCCACGGCACTTTGGATCAGGGCGGCGGCCTGACTGTTCTGATACGGATCAATGTCGGTGGCGTTCTCCGGCCAAATGACAAACGCAGGTGCCGGCGTCTTACCTGCCTTGACGCTGGCGGCGAGGTCCAACGTGGCCTGGACGTGGTTGCGAAGCACCTGCTCACGCTGCCCTTGGAAGTCCAGCCCAGCTTGGGGCACGTTGCCCTGGACGATGGCGATCGGCACGGCCGCTGGGGAGGGGTGGGCTTCTGCGTTTGTTGAGTCTCGATCGAAGGAACGAAGATGACCCATGGCTGCAAAAATCACCACGATGCAGATCGCGGCGATCGAGACCGCGAAGGTTGACATTCTGAGTTTTCCGACGCCGCGCGCCGAGTGAATGCCGACAGCGGCATACGCGACTAGCGCGCCGACCAGGGCCATAGCGAAGGTCACACCGGGTGCCCCTAGCAACCATGCATAGCCCGAAAGTCCGGAGTCACCCGTGACGAAGGCCAATCGTCCCCACGGGTACCCGCCCAGGGGGACGCGATCGCGAAGCGCTTCTTCAGCGACCCAGATGCATGCGACCCAGATCGGCCAGCCTCGCAGTCTCATGACCCATGCCGTGGCAATCCCTACTGGGGCGAACCACAAGGCGCACACCGCCGACAGCAGCAGCCATGCGTCGATGCCGACGACGATCATCCAGGTCTGAAGTGTGGTGAAGAAGACCATCCCAAAAACGAACCCCAACGCCGCCGCGACCGGCGTGCGCTGCTCACGAAGACACAGAGTGAAAACCGCAACGGCCAAGGGTCCGAGCCACCAAGGGCCATGCGGAGGAAAGGCCCAGCCCAACGCAAACCCAGCAATGACCACGCCGAACCAACGACCCACCCCGATCATGCGACGACGATCATGCGATGACCCGGAAATGATTAGTGGGACGCGGGGACGACGACCGTGCCACGTGCGGTCGTGCACACGATGGCCGGCTCGATAACGGTGGCCGCGGACGTTGAAGAGGCGGCATCGAGCGAGTCGGTGGCGCGACAGACAACTCGCGCTTCAAACTGCACGACCCGGCTGCGGGTGCCAACGTGCACCAACGTTGCTTGGGCTTCGATCACGTCGCCAGCTTGAACGGGTGCCAGGAATTGCACGTCGTCGTACGAGGCAAAGAGTCCTTCGTCTCCATCAGTACGAATACATAACTCGGTCGCCACGTCCCCAAACAGGCCCAAGACGTACGCCCCGTCAACGAGATTGCCGCCATAGTGCCCGTGGGAATGGGCCACGTAGCGGCGGTGGACCACCGTTGCCCCAACCCGGGCGTCTGCTTTCTCATCCACAGACTCGTCATTCACAGCGAAAGTCTCTCACTCGGGACTGGGGCACAGTGCGTGCACAAGGTAGGACGCGACTTCGCCGGGAGTAGTTCCCCGTCCGAAGATTCGATCGACTCCGAGGTCGCTAGTCATGGTCTCATCGAAACGAGGCCCGCCGATGACGAGCAGCGGGCGCTTGTCCTTCGGGAAGGCCTCCCGAAACGCGGCCGACATCTCCCTCGTGTTGTGCAGGTGAGCATCGCGTTGCGTGACGACCTGAGAAACAAGAACGGCATCGGCACGATTTGTTCGAGCCGCCTCGACGAGCTCTGGAACGGTCACTTGTGCACCAAGATTGATGACCTGGATCTCTTGGTAGTACTCCAGGCCTTTCTCGCCGGCGAAGCCTTTGATGTTCAAGATTGCGTCGATCCCCACGGTGTGGGCATCAGTTCCGATGCACGCACCTACGACGACTAGTGGTCGGCGCAGGGACGTCTTGATAGCGACGTTAACTTCTTTGGGGCTCAAGAGGTCATGGTCTCGTTCCATGACGACTACCTTCGACACGTCGACCAAGTGGTTCACCGCGCCGTAGATGATAAAGAAACTGAAGTGCGGTCCGATGGCCTTGGAGTGCACGACCATCGCGGGATCCATGCCCATGGCGTTAGCCAGTTGGAGTGCCGCGCCCTCGGCTCGCTTGTCATGTGTCATGGGCAGAGTGAACGAAAGCTGAACCATCCCATCGCCGGTGGCGTCGCCGTACGGGCGAATGATTGTCATCTTGTCGACCGGTTTGTTCATCGTGACCCATCCAGCGCCTCGGTCACTGGATTCAGATAGCCCGGGGCGCGGTGTACGACCCCATCGAGGCCCTTGCCCTTGTCCGCCGGCCGCTTCATGAGCCCGAAGGTGCCGTCGGCAATTGCCTCAAGCAACGTGTCGTCGACGATTTCGTCAAGCAAGTCCACGGCCTCAGCCAGCACCTGATGTGCTCGTTCGACGATGAATCCGTCGCGCGCCGGCCGGAAGTCCTCATGGAGTTGACCCGCAGCATTGAGTACATACCGCACGTTTTGCAGAGCCAAATCTCGATCCGACAGCCAGGGCGTCACCACGGCTTCAGTCATCATCCCCACCAGCAGGATTCCCTGACCAGTAAGGGCGCCGGCCAAGTTGAAGAAGCCGTCCAGGAGATATCCGCGAAAAACATCACCTGTCATGTGCTTCGTGGGAGGCATCCACTTCAGCGGGGCGTTCGGGAAGAGTTCGCGTGCAAGCAGGGCGTGTGCGAGTTCCATCCGGAAGGAGTCGGGGATCTCGGGGTTGATCTCGAACGCGTGCCCAAGTCCCAGTTGCCAGTCTTCGAGTCCGGCCTCTTTGGCGAAGTATTCGTTGAGCAGTTGGCTCACGGTCACGGTGTGTGCCGCCTCGACGGCGTCGGCTGTCGTGAGGTAGTTGTCCTCACCGGTGTTGATGATGATGCCGGCGCGAGCGTGCACCTGGCGAGAGAATCTCTGATCGACGAACGTGCGGATTGGGTTAATGTCGCGGAACAGAATCCCGTACATCGAATCGTTGAGCATCATGTCGAGCCGCTCAAGACCGGCAAGTGTGGCGATCTCCGGCATACACAAGCCAGATGCGTAGTTGGTCAGCCGTACGTAGCGACCCAACTCGCGACTCGTGTCGTCGAGTGCAGCGCGCATGAGTCGGAAGTTAGCTTGAGTCGCGTAGGTACCAGCGTATCCTTCGCGCGTTGGACCTTCCGGCACGTAGTCGAGCAACGACTGACCCGTTGATCTGATTACTGCGATGACGTCGGCACCCTCGCGCGCGGCCGCTTGAGCCTGGGGAATGTCCTCATAGATGTCCCCCGTTGCGACGATGAGATATATCCACGGGGTGGACGGATTGCCATACTTGGCGATCAACTTGTCGCGATCACGCCGATTCCGATCGATGCGGGCGATGCCGCGTTCGGTGGATTTCCTGGCTGCGGCTGCGGCTTGCGTTGCGTCGCGTTTCTCGGGGATTCGAAACGTTATCGAGCCCGCCGCCGCCTTCTGCGCGAGTAAGGCCAGATCTGCCGCTTCGCCTCGAACCAGTGCGTCCCATACCGGCAGTGCCACACCGTGCTCAAGACCCACCGAGTCCCGCACAGCGTCCACGAGTCGGTTGGACCAGGGAATGCCATCCACGTCGGCGCCCTCGAGGGCTGACATACGTAACACGGCACGTTCGACGGACACAGTCGTGTGCGAGGTGGCCAACTTGACCACGGGTGCCCCAGCCTTGCGCGCGAGCGAACGCGCACGGCGAACGACCGCCGGGTCAAGATGCAGTTTCTTTGTGGGTCGCGTGGTCGCCAACTTGTTTGTCGCTGATTTCCCCTGGTCAACTGCACTCACGCCAACACCTCGTCCTCATCAAAGATGTGTCTACCCCGCACGACAGTCCGCCGGCACGCTGGTATGTCGTCGCCGGCCGCAAAGTCGGGGAGTCCGCCGGAGCCGGGCGGGAAGCGATTGGTGTCGGACGGAGCCCACACGGCGTATGTGGCGTCGTGTCCGGGGGCGAGCACTCCCCCCTTGTCATGACCAGCGGCAAACCAGCCCCCGACGGTGTGAGCAGCGAACGCGGTGTGCACGTCAAGACGCTGATGGGGCGTCTGGTGATTCACCGCGGCGCGAACGCCAAGCCACGGATCCAACCTCGTCACGGGTGCATCACTACCGAAGGCGAGCACAACGCCGCGCGCGTGCATGTCTGCGTAGGGATTCATGGTGGCTGCCCGCTCTAACCCAAGTCGCTGAACGTACATGCCGTCGGTGCCACCCCAGAGTGCGTCAAACGCGGGTTGAACGCTGGCGACAATCCCGAGTTCAGCGAACAGCGCGATGTGGTCAGCATCAACCATTTCGACATGTTCGAGTCTGTGGCGGGCCGCACGAAGGGCCGAAATCCCTAGATCCTTTGCGGCCAAACGGAAACCTTCCGCGACGGTGTCGAGAGCGCCATCGCCGATGACATGAAAGCCAGCTTGCAAGGTTGCTTTTGTGCAGGCGACGACATGATGGTGGACCTCGTCGGCACTGAGGTAGGCCGCTCCGCGTTCACCTGAACGCTCGTCATTGAGAGCGCTATCCACATAGTCGCCTCGAAGACACGCGGTGCGAGATCCCAACGCGCCATCGGCAAACAAATCGCCGGCAGCCCCCCGAGCCCCGAGTCGCTGCGCTGCCGCGACACCGGCGTCGCCGAGTTGGCCCCAGTAACCGATGACGTCGAGATGGGCTTCGTCGTTGGCGACTGCTAGGACGGCGGCAAAGTCTTGCTCACTGGAGATTTCTGGCCCTCCGAGTTCGTGCAAACATCCAAGCCCACGTCGGGCAGCTTGTTCAAAGGTCGCGACTTGAGCGCGCTCACGCTGATGTGGCGAAATGGTAGACAACGCGGCGGCGCGGGCCACGTGATGAGCAGCACGGGTAAGCAACCCTGAGTCGTTGTAGCCGTCAAGGGACCTCAATTCGGGCAGCGCTGCGATCAGCGAGCTGGAGGCGACGGCAGAGTGCACGTCAATGCGGGTGAGATAGACGACACCGCCATAACTCGCTCGGTCTAGCTCGTGTCGCGTTGGCGCTCGACCTTCGGGCCATCGCGATTCCTCCCAGCCGTGTCCCAGCACGTGGTGCCCGCGTTCCTTGCGACAGTGACGTTCTAGCGTGTCGAGCATGTCAGTCAGAGAGGTAGTTTCCGTGAGATCGAGGCCCGTCAAAGACAGACCCGTCGTCGTGGTGTGAACATGGGCATCGACAAACGCTGGCGTTATCAGAGAGCCATCGAGTCCAAGCACGTGGTCAGACTGATCGACATACGACATGGAAGCTTCGCCGGTGCCAACCCAGCGGATTGTTCCGTCAACGATGAACATTGCCTCTGATGAATCAGGCCCGCCGGTGTAGATGGTTGCGTCTGTCACAAGAGTTCTCATCACATCATCGACTTGCTGCCTGGTGCCCCGACTTCATGAGCGACGCGATCCTCAAAGAGCCGGCGCACCCCTTCGTCGGTGCGCAAGAGATCCAGCGCCAGCTCGGCGTGTCCGCGGGAATACCCATTGCCGACCAGCATGGTGACGTCAGCAGCAAGTCCTTCGGCGCCCAATGCAGCTGCCGAAAAGGACGTCGCCATGGAGAAGAAGATGATCGTGCCATCTTCGGCAGTGGCCAAGATGGCACCGTGTTCGCACCCTGGAACGTCGACGCACACCACCGTGATGTCCGCGGGGGCGCCAAGTTCAGAGACAACAGCAGCTGCCAACGCCACCGGATCGCGAGCGTCCGCTAGCGCGACATGGTCGGTCAATCCGTACCGGCGAAGCGCCTCAACCTCGCTTTCTTGCGGAACTACTCCGACGCAAGTCTTGGCCCCAGCTCTTCGCGCGGCAGCCAGGGACAACGACCCGGACTTGCCAGCGCCACCGATCACCGCGACCGTCGGGGCGAGGCCCTTTGCGACGTAGGAACCAACAACACGAGCTGTGAGCGCCGGGGCCCCACATACATCAAGAACCGCCATTGCGAGGGCCTCGGGCAGATCCTCCGGGATCACTGCGGCGATGGACCGAGCAAACAAGATTGCGGTGCCATCGCAGGGCACCTGCTCGCTGATTCCGCTCCATTCACGCAAGTCATCAGTGATACGCAAGGGCGTGAGTGTCAACGAGACCAACGTCGCGACGTGCTGGCCGCGGACCAGGCCCAGGGGCGAATCCGGGCCTACTTCCTCCACAATTCCCACCAACATCCCGCCGGACCCCGTCACCGGGTTTTCCATCTTCCCCCGCGCGCCGATGATCTCGGCGACCTCGGCCCTGATTGCCACGCCGTCGCCCGCGTGCTTAACCCACAACTGCCGAAAGGAAGCCGCGTCGAGGTTCAAACGGCGAACCCGGATCCGGACTTCATCGGCACTGATCTCGGGGTCCGCATCCAGGCGCAGCGCCGCCTGCGGAAGGACTCCCGCAGGCTCGAGAACTCGGTGCAATCCGACCGGTGACGTCACAGGTGTTGATCCTTTCAGAGCAAATGCGGATAAATGCCAGTCTCAGGAGATTGTCCAGTATCGTACGCATTTCTACGCACGTTTTCTTGTCTGACCCTCCTATATACGGCGATTATGCGGAGTTATCGTGACTGAGACCTTGCTACCCCCCGTTGAGCCCTCCTCTCCTGAGGCCAGGGCTCGCGTCGAAGCCGCAGCGCGTCAGCCATACGCCTATCGCGGCAAGGCCCTCGTGGAGCCAGATTGGACCCGATTCCCGGGCTGGGCAACGGTTACTGAGACAGAGTGGCGCAGCGCCCAGTGGCAACGCAGCCACTGCATCAAAAACGTGGCCCAACTTCGCGAATTGATGGGCGACCTGGTCAACGATCGGTTCTACGACGACCTCGCCCGCGATCAGGCCGAGCGCGCCACCATGTCGATGCTGGTGCCCCCGCAGATGATGAACACGATGGCTCCGCGGGATCTGCCGGCAGGTCCGGGTTCACTGACTGACGCGTTCTACACCGATCCGATCCGCCGCTACATGCTGCCGGTCTTCTCCGATCGCCTCACCGAGTGGCCGAGCCACCCCCATGCGACGCGCGACTCTCTTCACGAGCATGAGATGTGGGTGGCCGAAGGCTTGACTCACCGCTACCCGACGAAGGTTCTCGCCGAGTTGCTGCCGACCTGCCCGCAGTACTGCGGGCACTGCACACGAATGGATCTCGTCGGAAACTCCACACCTCAGGTGGAAAAGCTCAAGTTCATTGCCAAGCCCAATGACCGGTACGAGACGATGCTTGCGTACCTGCGTAACTCCCCCAGCGTCCGCGACGTTGTGGTGTCTGGGGGCGACGTTGCCAACATGCCATGGGCCCGACTTGAGAGTTACGTGGCAAGCCTGATGGAAATTGACAATATTCGTGACATTCGGTTGGCAACAAAGGCCTTGGCCGCCTTCCCGCAGCATTGGCTTCAGGACGAGGTCGTCGAGGGAATGGGTCGCTTGGCGACGACTGCGCGTCAACGCGGCGTGTCCCTGGCTATCCACACTCATGTCAACAACGCCAATACCGTCACACCTCTCGTTCGCGAAGCGACGATGGCGATGTTGGACGCGGGCATCC
>JBBRTC010000043.1:0-19188 GCA_038244765.1 Candidatus Nanopelagicales bacterium
CACCGGCAGCGGTGGCAGCGAGCACGCCAGCGTTGCTGTAGTCACCGTTGAATCCAACGGCGACGGACTCAACGGCAGTTGCCGCGTTGCGCAGGTCGTTCTTCACAGCCGTCTTGTAGCCGTTCTGACGCTGGTTCAAGAACGTCGGGATGGCAATAGCTGCCAAGATACCGATAATGATCATGACGACGAGAAGTTCGATCAGGGTGAAGCCCTGGTCCTTGTCCTCGTGAGTCTTCTGGATGCGAGCAATCATCTCGCTGTCCCCTTCCGGATGGACGAATCGAACCGAAGACGGTTCATTGATGACTGAGGGGTGATCGGCGTTTTGAGCAATTCTCTTGAGCACGAATTGGTAACGGCTTGTCACGATCAACCAAACGGCGCAACGTCGTGGTCACGGAAAGCCAGTAGGGCCAACTCCGCGACGTGGCAGAGCTGGCCCTACTGACTCGTATCGCGACGCGCGGTCCTCATAGAGAGGACGGCCTACTTAATGAGATCGAAGATCTTGAAGATTGGCATGTAGAGCGCGATGATCATCGAACCGACAATGCCGCCGAGAAACGCGATCATCAGTGGCTCGATGAGTGCAGTCAGCGATTCCGTGGTGGATTCAACTTCCTGGTCGTAGAAGTCACTGATCTTGTGCAACATAGAGTCGAGCGCTCCGGTGTCCTCACCCACAGCAAGCATTTGTACGACCATGGCCGGGAAGACTGGATGATGTGACAACGGAAGACTCAGTGATTCACCGTTACGAACACTCTCCTGCACGTCGCGCACAGCCCTTGCAATCACGACGTTTCCAGAGGTATCCGCGACAATGTCAAGACTGTGCAGAATCGGGACACCGCTGTAGAGCATCGTGCCAAGATTGCGGCAGAACCGCGCCAGCGCGATCTTCTGGAAAAGTCCACCGAACACGGGGATCTTGAGTTTCAGCGGGTCCACGATGTTGCGGACTTGGTCGGTCCGCTTGACCTTGCCCCACACGAAGAAGCCGACGATGGACAACAGAATCAACGGGATGATCGCGATCTTGAGGAAATCTGACAGCGCCATCAACAACTTGGTGGGAGCAGGCAGTTCACCACCAAGGCTCGTGAAGAGACCAGCGAAGGTCGGGACGACGAAGAGCAACATCGCCGTGCTCATCAGCACGGCCATCACGAGAACCACGACGGGGTAGGTCATAGCGGCCTTGACCTTGCCGCGAAGTTTGACTTCAGCCTCAAAGTTGTCAGCAAGTTGCAGGCACACCTGATCGAGGAACCCCCCGACCTCGCCGGCCTTGATCATGTTGGTCATCAAGGGTGGGAAGTCCTCGGGATGCTTACCCATCGCGATCGATAGCGATGAACCCGCTTCAATATCGGCACGCACTTCTCCGAGTACAGCTGCCAACTTCTTATTCGCTGTTTGGTCTTCCAAGATTGACAGCGATCGCAGCATCGACAAACCAGAGTTGATCATGGTGGAGAACTGCCGCGAGAAGATGGCGAGGTCCTTGAGCTTCACTTTAGCGCCGAAGCCAGGGATGCTCATTTCCTTCTTCATGCCCGCGTTCGACTGAGTAATGCGAACGGGCGCATAGCCCATGCTCTTGAGCTTGGTAGCTACTGTCGCGGGCGAATCGGCCTCAAGCTTTCCCGAGACCACCTTGCCTGCACGATCGCGTACTTGGTACTCGAATGTGAGTGTGCCAGCCATGATGATCCCTCTCAGCCCTTGCCGCAGAGTCGGTTGAAGTCTTCGACGTGGTGGCACTTCTCGAGTGCCGTGTCGTAGGTGACCCGACCGGAGCGCACGAGTTCAGCCAAGTGCTGATCCATCGTGTGCATGCCAAATTGGGCGCCGGCCTGCATGGCCGAATAGATCTGGTGGGTCTTGCCCTCGCGAATCAGATTCCGCACACCAGCTGTTGCAACGAGCACCTCGGTTGCGACAGCGCGACCGCGGCCGTCAGCCGTACGAAGCAGGGTCTGACACACGACCCCTTGCAACGCCCCCGCCAATTGCTGGCGAATTTGCTGCTGCTGGTGTGGCGGGAACACGTCGATCACCCGGTCGATCGTCTGTGCCGCGTCTTGCGTGTGCAGAGTCGCAAAGACCAAGTGGCCGGTCTCTGCGGCGGTCAGTGCGACTTGGATGGTCTCCAAGTCGCGCATCTCGCCGACCAGGATGATGTCGGGGTCTTGACGAAGTACGTGCTTGAGCGCGCTGGTGAACGACTTCGTGTCCTCCCCCACTTCCCGCTGGTTGACCAGGCAGGACTTGTGGCGGTGAATGAACTCGATGGGGTCTTCCACCGTCATTATGTGGTCGAAGCGGGTTCGGTTCGCGAGGTCAACCAAGGAAGCAAGCGTCGTTGACTTGCCGGACCCTGTTGGGCCGGTCACGAGCACGAATCCGCGGGGAAGCGACGCGAAGTTGCCGATGATCGGGGGTACGCCGAGCGCTTCGAGTTCCTTGATTTCGTAGGGAATGACACGGAAGGCCGCACCGATCGCATCGCGTTGCTTGTACATGTTGACCCGGAATCGAGAGCGGCCCGGGAGGCTGTAGGCGAAATCGAGTTCCAGGTTTTCCTCAAACTTTTCGCGTTGGGCTTGCGTGATCGCGGCGTACATGACTCGCTGAATGACGGTGGGAGCGAGGATCGGGTAGTCGTCCAGGGCGACGAGGCCACCGTGCACTCGTACAGCGGGGCGTGCCCCAGCGGTGAGGTGCAAGTCCGAGGCACCCATCTCCAACATCGCCGACAACGCGTCTGCCAGTGAGATGTCGTCTTCAGCGACGTCCCTGTCCGCACCCGGACGACCGAGGACAGCCGGCTCGACCGGCACCTCCGCCACCGCGACTGACGGGATCCCTACTTCAGCTAGGCCCGCGGCGTACGCCGATGACACACCCGCGCCCGCGGTGGGAGTGTGAGAAGGCGGTGCCACGGGAGCAGGGGCCTCTGGTGGTAGTGCGAAAGGCAGCGGTGGAGCTACCGGTGCCGGAGGCGCGGTAGCGAAAGCGGCTTGCGGAACGGCCGGAGCGGTTGGCATCAACGGGGGCGCCGCAGTGAAGGGGGCACTCACGGGGACGGGCTCAAGGCCAACTTGGTCAGGGACCGCGGGAAGCGGAGTCGGCCGATCGCCGAATTCCGGTCCGGGTGTGAATGGACTTGCCTCCACGGATTCCTCCTGGACTGCGTGTGGGAACCCCTCGACAGGTGCCCGTCTCGAAGGGTCTTCGGCGCCGGGAGGGACGCGCTTGAGCATGTGGCCGAACGGATCAGGCGACGACGCGGAAGATCTCGTCGAGGGAAGTGATTCCCTGGGCCGCTTTGAGCAGTCCGTCCGTACGTAGTGTCTGCATGCCAGACGCGCGCGCAGCAGCGCCGATTTGAGTACTGGACGCGTGCTCCACGGTGAGGCGCTCAATCTCGTCGCTGCGCGGCATGACCTCGTGCAACGCGAGCCGCCCCTTATAGCCCGTCTTCGAGCACTGGGAACATCCCACCGGTCGGAATAGCGTTGGCAGTGGCTGACCATCTTCCCAAGGGAACTTCACGGCGAGCAGCTGCTGCGGTGTCGGCGTGTACTCCTCACGACACTTCACGCACAACCGGCGAGCGAGGCGCTGGGCAAGCACGCAATCGACCGAGGATCCCACGAGGAACGGTTCGATGCCCATCTCCGTCAGTCGAGTGATGGCGCTAGGCGCGTCATTGGTGTGCAACGTAGACAACACGAGGTGACCGGTCAGGGCGGCCTCAGTGGCGATCAGTGCGGTCTCGTGATCACGAATCTCACCGATCAGCACGATGTCGGGATCAGAACGCAAGATTGAGCGCAAAGCCGCGGCGAAAGTCAACCCGGCCTTGGTGTTTACCTGGACTTGATTGATACCGGCAAGCCGGTACTCGACGGGGTCCTCGACGGTGATGATGTTGACCTCGGGCCGATTCACGATATTCAGCGTGGCGTACAACGTGGTCGACTTTCCCGAACCGGTCGGACCAGTGACCAGGATCATCCCGTACGGCTTGGTGAAACTCTGGGAGTAGCTCGCGTAGTTGTGGTCGCTGAACCCCAGGTCCGCCAAATCCAAACGCGCCGTGGAGTTATCCAGGATTCGCATGACGACCTTTTCGCCCCACACGGTCGGCAGTGTCGCGACCCGGAGGTCGATTTTCTTGCCGTGCGCTTGAACCGAGAGCCGCCCGTCCTGAGGGATACGGCGCTCAGCGATATTGATATCGGCCATGATCTTCAGACGGCTGATGACACCGGACTGGATGTTTTTGGGCGACCGCATCACTTCATGCAGCACACCGTCGATGCGGTAGCGGACGCGTAAGTCGTGTTCGGCTGGCTCGAGGTGGATGTCTGAGGCCCGGTCTTGAATCGCTTGAGTAATCAGCAAGTTAACAAATCGAACGATCGGAGCGTCCTCAACAATTTCCTTGACTTTGCTCAGGTCCTCTTCTTCGTCGGAGGTGTCCAGAGCCATCGTGAGGTCATCGAGGTCCGAGTCGGCGCGGTAATAGCGATCGATCGCGGCCATGACGTCTGCACGCGTCGACACCACGGGGCGTACGTCCATCCCCGACGAAGATCTGATGTCGTCGATAGCAAAAACGTTTGCTGGGTCGGCCATCGCCACGACGAGTTTGCCGTCTTCAACGGCAATAGGAAGCGCCGTGTGGCGGCGACAGACGGCACCGGAGACCATCCCGATTGCCGAGCCGTCCACGGAGATGTCGCCCAGATCAACAAATCGCATTCCAATTTGAGCGGCGAGAGCCGCCACGAGCTGACCCTCAGTCAGGACACCGCGCTCGACAAGAACCCGGCCCAGGCTGCGACCTTCGCGCTGGTGCTCGGAATAGGCGTCCTGGAGCTCCTGAGCGGAGACGAGGCCATTCGAGAGCAAGATGTCGCCGAGCTGCTTCACGCCGATCCTCCTGTGCGGGCGGTCGGGAGCGTTACCACTCCCGTCCCTGCCTTCGGCACTAATGGCCTCAGGCTGTAGCCCACACGGGTGACCCGGAGGAACCGAACTCAGCCAGGCGGTGCGAAGAACTCCAGCGCGATGTTGTCCGGATCTCGAAAGGAGACACCCGAGCCGTACCCCGCATCGACGACACCGCCGTGGGCCACCCCGAGCGTGTCCAAACGCCCGGCCCACGATTCAAGTTCCGCGCGGTCTTTGCAGGCAAACGCGACGTGATCCAAACCAGGTCGACGCGCTTCGAACGCCTCAGTGCTGGCCAGGTCGGGGAACTGATGAAGTCCAACGAGGTTGCCCGACCCCACTGCCCAAACGACGTGGCGAAACGGTCCGGTGTCCTCGTCGAGCACCGGCTTAGTGCCGAAAAGTCTTTCGTACCAAGGGATACTACGATCTAGGTCGCTGACCGTAACTGCGACATGGGCTAGCGCTGGAAACTCGGCCATCGCCGACCTCCTGGTGAGAGAAGTTGTGGCGAACTTACGCCTGCCTCGACGCCATCACCTGGCAAATCGCGAACTCGTTTCGGCGTACCCATAGAGGCGGGGCACATGCAGTCCCCATGAACGTGGCCTCTGTTGACTCGGTTTGAGCACATGCCAAATGGATGAAAACCGCAAGTGGTGACGGTTAGCGGTCGGCTAGCTGCCGGGTGGTCATCTGGGCGGCGAGATCTCTGAGCGCGTGGCCCCCAGGATCCCCCGGCGCGATGAGGTGCTCCGTCCCATCGCGGAATACGAGGCCCACGTTGCCCGACTGCACCGGCTCAAGCGGAAGGGCTTTCGACGTGACCGCTACCGAGGTAGCGATGGTCGAGGGGGCGGCGGCCGGGGTAGCAAGAAGCGGTGAGACCTGGGGGACGGGCGCCCTCGGCGTGGTGACCACCGGGTTGCGGTCGTGCGGGTCCGCGACACGATGGCGTCCAACGACCCCACCGGCGGCGGATTTGCGACGCCAAGGCAACCACATGGCGATGTCTATCCGTGAGCCGTCGCCGGCTCCACCTCATGGAGCAAGGCGTAGAGCAACGCCAACAGAACCGACTTGACCGATTCTTTGTCAGTCGCGTCGCAGGCCAAAACGGGAACATCGACGCCGATATCGAGCGCCTCGCGAAGAGCTGAGTCGAGTTCGTCGGTCAAGGTCTCGGTTCGGTTGACGGCAACGACAAAGGGCACCGGTGCCATGGCACGAAATGCCGCGTTAATGGTGACGGCTTCGCGGAATGAGTCGGGTCGGTTAGCATCGACGAGCAAGACATAACCGAGCATGCCTTCCCCGAGCACTTCCCACATGAAGTCAAATCGTTCTTGCCCTGGCGTACCGAAGAGGTAGAGCACCAAGTCTCGATCGATGCTGATGCGCCCAAAGTCCATGGCGACCGTGGTCTGAGCTTTCTGTGCGCGAGTTTCGTCAGTGATTCCGCGTTCGGTGGAGAGCACGGTGATCTCACTAATGGTCCGGATTAGCGTGGTCTTTCCGGCGGAAAAGGGCCCAGTCACAACGATCTTGACTGCTTGACCGCCATGACGGCGTCGATTACGTGGTGCCATGGCTATAGCCCCCGGACTCCGGCAATGAGTCTGAGCAGCAGACTCCGGTTGATAGATGGGTCGCGTTCGATTGCACTGGGATCAGCAGACTCTTCCAAGGCGACTGCAGCAGATCCGACCGAAGGTGGACCGCCGGCAGTCGGTACGGCGACAAGCCCCGATGCCCGCGCAACGGCCGAGGCTTCCGCGCGGGCAGCCGGACGCTCACTCTGGGCCCGGCGTCGGGGTGGCAGGAATGGTTCGGAACGATCCGGTACGACATCGTCGCGACTCGGCCGGCTACGCCGCGCGGCCATAGAACGTGAGAGTTGTCCGTCAGCGTCCTCGGAATCATCGTCGTCGTCGCCGGAGCCGTCATCGAAGTCTTCGTCTGATTCGTCGTCGTCGTCGTCGTCGCCACCCTCAGCCCGGGCGGTTCGGTCGACCTGGTCGGCCGCGTCATCGGCGTCATCGCCGAGGCCTACCAGCGATGAGCGGCCGTCATTGGACTCAGGGATCGGCTCTAGTTCAGCCGGTGCTTCCGCCGGCGAGTCCAATCGCGCGGTAACTACCTCAAGATCTTCGAGCGGTCCGAGCAGGGAAAGTCGTCGCTCAACAACGCCGACATGATCAGCCGACGCTACGTCGCGGACGACCAGCAATCCTCGGCGTACAAGACTCGCAAGCGTTGAGACGACAGCGAATTGGCCGGCCCCGGTGAGATCGACCAGGTCACGCACACATCGACGGCCATCGACGAGCGCGAGCAGGGCCCACTCGTCGCGCGAGACAACTGGATCGGCGGACAGTACGACGGGAACACTGAGAATGCTGTCGGGGCTCGGGATGATGGTGCTGACGTCGATCCACGCCGCTTCGCGCGCGCGTGATTCTTCGATGATTCCCGACACCTCGATGGAGACACCCACATCGTCGGGGTTGCTCGCATCCATCTCAAAGGCGAAGTCACCGTCGGCCCAGCGCATGAGGTCGAAGACGGCGTCAAGGATTTGGTCGGAGGCTGCCGCCTGCAGGAGGTCTGGTTCGACCGCGCCACTTTCCAGCAGCGCCTTGGCCACACCGTCGCGATCAATCCCAGCTGACTGAACGCGCCCAACGGCCGATCGCAACGCGCCGTCGTCGACGATCCCTGATCCCACCAAACGCCGGGTCAGCGATTGCCGTGATAGGTCGGCCGTGGCACCGGTGATCAACCCACTCGAAAACCACACCACACCAGCGGAGTTGACACCTGAGGACGCCGTTCGACGCAGCCGAAGGGCACCGGATTTCGTCGTCATCGCCAAGAGCGAGAAGACATCCGAGAGCCCGAACGCGTCGAGCGAGCCTTCGAGGTTCACTGCTGCTTCCTCTGGTCAGTAGTCGTTGGGCTGTTGGTCAATCACAAGAGTCGGGGGTCTTAGCTCCAGCCTGCGGGCGTGGTTTGGGCAAGCGAGGACGGCGTCGTCGCGTTCGAAATCGGCCACGGAGCGGGCCCTGGGTCGTACGTCGGGGTGGGAGGGACAGACATGAGGACCGGTCCGCTTGTGGCGGGCGTCGTCGGGAGTGGTTGGTACGGCGCGGCTTGCGGCGGCGCCAATGTCGGCACGAAGGGCAAGTCGGCCACCGGCTCCGGCACTCCGTAAATCGGTGTTGGGTCATCGGCGCGCAAGATGTTCGCCACTGTCGCAGCGCCGCGGCGGACTTCGTACAACATCAAACCCGTCTTGGCTCCGCGTGCGGCCACGGCCACGAGGACCGCTTCGTCCTCCGCCGAGACAAGGAAAACAGTCCCAGATTCGCCTTCCACGTAGACCTGAGACAGGTCACCGCGACCGAGGCCTTGAGCTGCCTTTTCGCCGAGACTCAGCAGGGCCG
This sequence comes from Candidatus Nanopelagicales bacterium, assembly GCA_038244765.1. Classification (GTDB taxonomy): domain Bacteria; phylum Actinomycetota; class Actinomycetes; order S36-B12; family JBBRLC01; genus JBBRLC01. The sequence goes on from JBBRTC010000043.1 coordinate 8,418, forward strand.
CACTCATGGCGGCAACACGATCCTCTTCCATGCCGAGTGGCAGGATGGAGGCCATCGCGAGTCCGTCAAACGAGACCACGGCCGCCGCCTCGAGTTCGGGCGCGGCGGCAAGTAGTTCGCTGAGGGCTCGATCCAGTTGCGCGGACCGGCTCAGCCGCGTGTCGTTTGCCGACGCGGGCGCTCGGTGCGAGCCATATTGCTGTTCGGACATGTCTGCCCCTTCACGTGGTGGTCGAGCGTCTCGAAGGCACCCAAATGAGAGGTGTCCCAGTGCTCCCATCGGCGTCCATGCCCGATGGCTTGAGCGGGGCCGACTGGGTGACGTCGGGACGCAAATGTGCCTAGGTATCTACAGCGTAGCTAGCAACGCCGATCGCATGACCTGGATTGGAGCAGGTTGTCCGGTCATCAACTCCACTTGTCCGGCCGCCTGCTGCAACAGCAGCTCCCAGCCGGGTAGGGCCGTGCCTCCCAGTCGCTGCCATTGCTGCACCAGCAGACTCGGCCACGGGTCGTAAACCACATCGAGCAAAACGCCCAGGCCAGTCGTGGATGCGTCCCCACGAGGTCTAGCCGCCCTGAGCCGGCTTGCGACCTCGTCGGTCGCGGCTGCCGGAACGGTTGAGATGACCAGATCAGCCTGGAGATGGTCTTCCAAGTCTTGCCACGGCACGATCGCGAGCTCGATCCGGAGCGTCTCGGCCAAGGAGAGTATCGGCTTCGCAGCATGCGGTCGGCGCAGCACGACCTCAGCGCGGGTCGCGCCGAGTCCCGCGGCCGCCGCCAGTGCCGATCGCGCGGTGGCTCCTCCACCCACGATGCAGGCCGTCGCGCAGTCGGTCACGCCCGCACCGCGCAACGCCGCGGCGATGCCACCGACGTCGGTGTTGTGACCCACCGCGCCCGCGTCGCCAAACACGACGGTGTTGACCACTCCAAGCTCGCTCGCCGGCGACGTCATCGCGTCGAGGTGGGCAACCACCTCGATCTTGAGTGGCATCGTCAGGGACAGGCCCACCCACGACTCGTCAAGGCCGCGGAGGAAGTCCCCCAATTGTTCGCCGACGAGGTCGATGGCGTCGTAATCCCAGTCAAGGCCCAGTTCGGCGTACGCCGCGCGGTGCAGCACGGGAGATTTCGAATGCGCAATGGGGTGACCGAGGACTGCCGCACGACGTCGCGTGACTCCGCTCATCCTTGACCCGATTGTTGGAATTCCTTCTTCAGCACCAGGAACTCCGCATAGGTCGTTGCAAACTTGGTCACGCCGGCCGCGGGATCGGTGGCGACGAAGTAGAGCCACGGACCCGTGGCAGGAGCCAGCACAGCCTGAATCGCATCACTGCCTGGCGAGTTGATCGGGCCCGGAGGTAAGCCCTTGTTGAGGTAGGTGTTGTACGGCGACTTTGTCGCCAACTGCGCGGCGCTGAGTTTTAGCTCACGGGTGTCCAACGCAAAGTTCACCGTCGAGTCCAATTGCAGCGGCATCCCTGCGCGCAAGCGGTTGTAGAGAACCCGCGCAACTTTTGCGTAGTCCGGGGGTGCGCTCTCCCCTTGAACCAAACTCGCCATCACCATGACCTGGTACGGCGTGAGTCCTACCACCTTCGCCGACGACACCAGATCTAGTTCGGTTGCAGCGGTTCGGTAGCGCGCCAGGATTGTCGCGACGACCTTCTCCGGCTTAGCGTCAGGTGCGAAGGTGTACGTGGCCGGATAGAGGAAACCCTCGGCATCCCCGCGGGCGTAGAGCGGGACACCGGTTGACCCCGGATTTGCCTCCGCCGCCTTCACTGCCGCCGTCACCGAATCGACTGAAAGCCTTGCCCCCTTTGCGATTGCTGCAATCGATTGGGACTTCCGCAGACCCTCGGGGAGCACAACGCGACTATTGATAGCGCTAGCGGGATCGACGAGCAAGTCAAGCGCCGCCGCAGCACTCATCTCCAACCGCATCTTGTACGACCCCGGCCCAATTTTCTTCGCCCGGGCATCAGTTTCCGCCACATCGACGAACGCTCCGGCGCTCTTCACCACGTCTGCATCGGCAAGTACCTCACCAATTCGACTCAGCGACGCACCCTTAGGAATCTCGACGACGACCTGGCCGTACCCGTCGCCAGTGAAGTCTCCGCCACGTGTCAGGTAGATGGCGCCACCAACAACGGCGGCAATCATTACGACGACGACCAAGACAGCCACGATGACGGGCAAGCGGCTTCTGGCTCGTGATGCGGGCGCCTCGTGTTTCATCGAGAGTCCGATGTGACTCATTCGCCCACCACGAGTCGCAGCCCGGGGGCAGCACCAGAGGATCTTTCGGAATCCAGAGCGTGCTCGACGATAACCACCGCTGCCGCTTGATCCACGACCGATCGACTGTTTTTGGCCGTGCGGCCAGAGTCCCGCAGCGCGCGTGAGGCAGTCACGGTCGTGAGTCGTTCATCGACGAGGCGCACCGGCGTCGGGCTGATGGCCGTTGCCAGCGCGCCCGCGTATTCGCGTGCGGTCATCGCTGCCTGCCCCTCTCGGCCGTCCATCCCGATCGGCAACCCCACTAGTACTTCTAACGCGTCGTACTCAACGACAAGTTCCTGGATCCCGGCGATATCCGCGTCACCCCGCGCGAGTGTGACCACCGGTACAGCCAGGACGCCATTGGGGTCCGATCGTGCAACCCCCACTCGTACGCTTCCGACGTCGATCCCGATCCGCACTCCGCGCCGCACTGATGTCAGCTTTCGATAGCGGTCGTCACAGCGGCTCGTACCGCCTTGAAAGCAGCCTCGATGCCAGCCGGGTTCGATCCGCCGCCCTGCGCCACATCGTCCTTGCCGCCACCACGACCATCGATAGCGGGAAGCGCCGCTTGGAGCAAACGGTTGGCCGAAAGTCCCCGTGCGATGCCGCTCTCATTGACCGCGACGACCACGTGAAGGCGACCGTCCTCCTCGGTCAGTCCGAACAACGCAACCGGGAGTTCGGGCTTCGACTTCCCCTTCGCTCGCATGGTGAGATCGCGTAGTTCGTTGATACCCAACCCATCCGGTGCCACAAAGGTCCACAGACGCGCATCGCCGATATCGACGCCGGTGCCGATGATGGCGTCGATGTTGGCCGTCAGGGTTGAAGATTTGGCTGTGGCGAGGGCACGTTCGGCGTCCTTGAGTTTCCCGACGATGGCCGCGATTCGCTCCGGCAGTTCCTCGGGGCGTACTTTCACAAGTTCTGCCACCTGGCCCAACAAGATGTGTTCGCGGGCCAGGAACCGATACGCATCGCTGCCGACCAACGCCTCGACGCGCCGTACGCCGGTGCCGATGGAGCCTTCGGAGAGGAACTTCACGACACCAAGTTGGCCAGATCGCGACGCGTGCGTGCCCCCACACAATTCGCGGGCCCACTCGCCAACGGAGACGACTCGTACGCGGTCCCCGTACTTCTCACCAAACAATGCCATCGCGCCAAGGTCGCGCGCCTGCTGTTGTGACATGACGGCCGCGGTCACCTCGAGGTTGTCCAACAACACCTCGTTAACTCTGGCTTCGACGTCCTGCAAGACGCCGGCGGGCACCGGACTCGGTGACGGGAAGTCAAAGCGGAGTCGGCCGGGTGAATTTTCCGAACCCATCTGGGTTGCGGTGTCTCCCAACGCTTCTCGAAACGCTTTGTGAATCATGTGCGTTGCGGTGTGCGCCCGCGAAATAGCTAACCGGCGCTCGAGGTCGACTTGGCCGCTGGCACTCTGACCAACAACTGCCTCACCTCCCACAACACGAGCGCGGTGGACGTAGAGGCCTGGGACCGGGACTTGCACGTCGTAGACGTCGAGCACGACACCGCTGTGGAGCACGATCCTGCCGTGGTCACCCAACTGCCCGCCGGCTTCAGCATAAAACGGCGTACGGTCTAGTACGGCCTCGACGTCAACACCGTCAACTGCAGCGTGCACGCTTTGACCCTCGACCAACAATCCACGCAGGGTCGCCTCGGACACAACCTCGTCATAGCCGGTAAACGTGGTCGCACCAGCGCTTTCCATCAACCCGCGATACTCCGTCGTCGCGGAAAGGCCTGCTTTACGCGAACGCGCGTCTGCCTTCGCGCGGTCGCGTTGCTCCTTCATCAGACGTCGGAAACCATCCTCATCGACAGACACGCCTTGCTCTGCGGCCATCTCCAGAGTCAGGTCGAACGGGAAGCCGTACGTGTCATGCAACGCGAATGCCTGTTCCCCGGGGAGCGTCGTCGCTCCAGAGCGGGCTAGGTCAGCCACTGCCGTATCGAAAATGGTCGTCCCGGTACGCAGGGTGGAGTCGAAGGCAGCTTCCTCGGCCGTACAAATCGTTTCGATGCGCGCCCGCTGGGTAACCAATTCCGGGTACTGCGGAACCATCGCGGTGATCGCCACTCCGACCAAATCGCCGATCGTAGGGTCGGGTGCGCCGAGCATTCGCATCGTGCGAACAACGCGACGCAGAATGCGACGCAGAACATAGCCACGACCTTCGTTTCCTGGGAGCACCCCGTCGGAGACAAGAAACGCGCACGTCCTTGTGTGGTCTGCGACAACCCGCAACGCTACGTCGTTACGCGGATCAGCGCCGTAGCGCTTACCGGTCAACTCAGACGCCCGATCTAACACCACACGCGTGGTATCGATCTCGTAGATATTGTCTACGCCTTGCAACACCGCAGCCATTCGCTCCAGGCCCATGCCGGTGTCAATGTTCTTGTTGGGAAGTTCCCCCAAGATGGGGTAGCCCTCTTTGCCGGGGCCTTCTCCACGCACGAATTGCATGAAGACCAGGTTCCACACTTCGATGTAGCGGTCCTCATCGACGATGGGTCCGCCTTCGCGACCAAATTCGGGACCGCGGTCGTAGTAAATCTCCGAACACGGACCGCACGGACCAGGCACGCCCATCGACCAGTAGTTGTCGAGCATGCCGCGACGTTGGATGCGTTCCTTCGGTACGCCCACGACACGATGCCACAAGTCGGCTGCTTCATCGTCGTCTTCGTAGACGGTCGCCCACAAGTGTTCCTCGGAGAAGCCGTACCCACCGTCATTCGTTGAGGACGTGAGTAAGTCCCACGCATAAGGAATTGCCTTCTCCTTGAAGTAGTCGCCAAAGGAGAAGTTTCCGCACATCTGAAAAAACGATGCGTGTCGCGTCGTCTTCCCAACTTCCTCGATGTCGAGAGTCCGTACAACCTTTTGCGCACTTGCCGCCCGGGGAAACGGGGGCACGGCCTCACCGAGAAAGTACGGCTTGAAGGGGGCCATGCCAGCGTTGACGAAGAGCAGTGTTGGGTCGTCGATGAGCAATGATGCCGACGGGACAACCGTGTGATCCCGTTCGGCAAAGAAGTTCAGAAACCGGCTCCGAATGTCGGCGGACTCCATCAGAGACGCGTGCCCCCATTTGTCGACGGCCGAGTGCTACGCGGCACGCCCGTCCAATGGGTTTCCTCGGTGAGGTCGATCGACGTCTCGTCCATCGACCTTGTCGTTATGGAGTCACCAGACTCCTCGTGGGGCTTCGGTGGCGGGCCGAGATTCGCCGCGAGTGCCGAGGCCGCGAGCCGACCGCGACGTACCTGCTCAGCGGCGTAGTTCATATTGCCCATCAAACCTCGGTCGCGGAACTCTTCGACAGTGCGCGTGCCGCGCTTGTAAGCCCAGACGCCACCGGCCGCCCCCACCGTCACCCAGAACATCCGTCGCACGTTAATTCTCCTCGCCGTTGGCCACGTCAGACCCTAGTGGCCCTCGCTCGCGCTCCTCATCATCGGCAGTGCGACCCAGCGCACGCTGAAGTCGAGCATCCACCTCACGCAGCCGCTGCTCGTTGCCGTGGTTGGTGGGCTGGTAATACCGGCGCCCACGGACCGGCTCCGGCGCATACTCCTGTGCGGCTACGGCTTCGGGCAGGTTGTGGGGATAGACGTAGCCGACTCCATGACCCATGTCGCTGGCACCGGCGTAGTTGGAACCCCTGAGATGCGGTGGAACGGAACCGATCAGTCCTCGCCGTACGTCGGCGATGGCGGCGTCGATCGCCAAGCACGCGCTGTTGGACTTGGGGGCCAACGCTAACTCGATCGTGGCATGGGACAACGCGATTCGACCCTCGGGCAGGCCCACCAAGGCCACCACATCAGCGGCCGCGACGGCCGTCGTCAACACTCTCGAGTCGGCAAGTCCGACGTCTTCACTGGCCAAAATCACCAGGCGCCGGGCGATGAACCTCGGATCCTCGCCGGCTTCGATCATTCGAGCAAGGTAGTGCAAGGCGGCATCGACATCCGAGCCGCGAACCGACTTGATGAAGGCGCTGATGACGTCGTAGTGCTGATCGCCGGTTCTGTCGTAGCGAACGCTCGACCGATCGACGGCCAACTCGACATCGGCGACGGTGACATTGGCCCGCTGATCATCGGCTGCTGCGCCGACCGCGGCCTCAAGGGCAGTCAAGGCCCGCCTCGCGTCACCGCCAGCGATCCGAACGATGTGATCGGCCGCCTTGTCCTCGAGCGTAACGGAACCTCCGAACCCTCGCGGGTCCTCGACCGCCTCGCGAATCACCGCGCGAATGTCGTCGTCGGAGAGCGACTCAAGCCTCAGGACCAGGCTGCGTGACAACAGCGGGGCGACGACGGAAAAGGAGGGGTTCTCCGTCGTCGCAGCGATCAGCGTTACCCACCCGTTTTCCACCGCCGGGAGCAACGCGTCCTGCTGCGTTTTGGAGAAGCGGTGGACTTCGTCGACGAACAAAACGGTGCCTACGTGTTGCATCGATAGGGCATGGCGCGCACCTTCAACGACTTCACGTACGTCCTTGACGCCCGCGCTCACGGCCGAGAGCTCCACAAAACGACGGCCACTTGCCGTCGACACAAGCGACGCGAGGGTGGTCTTGCCCGTACCCGGAGGTCCCCACAAAATCACGCTCGTCGCACTGACATTTCCGTCGTTCGATACGTCAACGACGAGCCGGCGCAACGGTGAGCCCGCGCTCAGCAAGTTTGCTTGGCCCACAACCTCGTTCAGGCTTCGTGGCCGCATCCGCAGCGCAAGCGGCGCGCCTCGTCGAGACCGACCAGCGCCTTCGTCGAACAAAGTGTCAGCCACGGCCGTAGACCCTACGGGGGTGGCGGGTGTTAATCGGCGGGGGTTGAGGTGCGAGCCGCCGCTGCCAAACCTTGTGGGAGCGTCGGCAATGCCGGTGGCCGCATGTGACGTACGTGGTGCGCTTCCACCGCGCGCAGGTGATAGTCCTCGAGTTCGCGCTGGAAGATCGGGTCCACGTAGATGCTGCCGTCCACGAAAGGCCCTTGAGTGCCGTCGATGACCGCGGCAACGTCTTCACCTGACAGCGTCTTAAACGTTTCCAGTGCGTGGGTAACGGCGAGTACTGCCAGTCGATTGTCCATCAGTACCTCAACGGTCCGGTCGTAGAGTTCACGCAGTTTTGCCTCCACCGCCGTAGCCGTTTCACCTTCGAACGGCACGGGATCAATGAGTGCTTGCCCCGTTGGTCCCAGTAAGCCGCCCTGTGCGAGCATCCCCAAGCCGTACGCACGCAGATTAGGCCCCATCGCGTGGGTCAAGAAGGATCGAGTGACGATCGAGGTTGCCGCGGCCATGTCGCCGCCTACGCCTTGCGTGTGATCCCCGTCGTAGAACAGACGCTCACCGGCCAGGGAGGCGAGGAACGTCATCACGCCTATCTCAATTTCACTGCGCCACTCGACGAAACGGTCTTCGAGTGGGATCGGTGCGACGAACCCACCGACGTCACCGCGTCGCTCAATCGTGGCGGTGTCGATAACCGACGTGTGTTGCAACCGGTACATCACCACGGCGTGGCACGCCTCGTGCAGCGCGATGCTGTGTTGTTCGCGGTCCACATAGGTCGCGCCATCCGGGAGTCCGTGCTGCTTGAGCGATTTCGCCATGATCAGATCGGCGTAGGTGACGACTTCGTGCCCTTCTCGGATAGCAATAACCAACGCTTCGTTGACCGCGTCCTTGATTGACGCACCAGTGGCGTACGGCGACACCGTGGCGAGCCGCTCAATTTGCTCTTCAGTTACCTCATGGCTGATCTTCGCCAGGTAGTTGCGATAGGTCTCGATGCGCCCCGCCTTGCTCGGATAACCGACTCGGTAGCTGCGATCGATGCGTCCGGGTCGCGTCATCGCCGGGTCGAGCGCATCGGGCATGTTCGTCGCCATCATGACCAGGATGCGGTAATGCGGCGGCGGCTTGGGACGCATCCCCAACGCGCGCCGCCCGTATCGATTCACGATGCCGCGAGGCTTCTTCAGACCCGACAGTTCCGTGAGAAGCGCCTGCAGGGTTCCGCTTCCTCCCCCACCCATGCCCATACCGCCACCCATCACGAATTCACGTAAAGTGGATTGGGTGTATGCGTCATGAAGCAGCGAGCGAGTGCCGTTCGAGACGTAGGCCATGCCATTGCACGCCATCGGGCGCTCGCCAAGCACGGTGGTCTGTGGACGTGCTCCCGAGACTGAGCCCCCGCGCGATCCGAGTGAGTCCGCTTCGTCAAAGAAGACGATGACGCCGCCGTACTTCGACGACAGTCGGCGCAGTTTCCGAAAGAGACCCTTCACCTTCAAGATTCCGACGCCCATGAACATCGCGTTGAACGCGCCTGGGTCCACGAATACGTACGGCTTGCCGGTTTCTCCTGCGACCGCCTCGGCCATCAGGGTCTTTCCGGTCCCTGGCGGACCCCAGAGCAAGATGCCCGCGGGCACGTAGCCGCCGCGCGACTCGATGGCTTCCGGGTTCTCGAGGAAGACGATGTTCTCTTTGACCCGATCGAGTACTTGGTCTTGACCCCATACATCAGAGAAGCGGGTCTTGATGTCGTCGGGCATGTAGGTGTCGATGCCTCCGCGTGACAAGAACCAAAAGAGCCCGATGAACTGGAACGCGATGAAGAAGAACGCGAAGCCGAGTTGGAGCGCGAAGGGCAATGCCTGCAGCAGCGCAACTGGGAGATATACCAGCGACGCGAATGGGCTGACGTCGAAGATGACACCGAGTACGACAGCGAGAACTGCCAATCCGACCGCTACTTTCGCCAATCGGGCTAACACGATTCGGGTCCACGGGGAGAACCGCTCCCAGTAGCGCTCATTCCGCGCGTACACCTTGCCCCACGCGCGGTAGTACCCAGCTGAATGTTCGGTCATCACATAGTGCAGTTGAAGGAGCACACTGGCGACAAACACGATGATGAGAAACTTGCCAGCGCCGGACGCATTCGTGCTTTCGACGGCGTCGCTGGAATCCATGAGTGGGTTGCGCACCAGGGTGAACCAGAAGACCCAGAAATATCCGAATACCGCGGCGGCCGGAAGCCATATGCGAGCGCCCCAGGTCATCGGCTTGCGCGTGGTGCGGTCTTCGTCGCGGAGCCGGGATCCGGCCTCGAATGGCGCGCTCTCTAGTTCGCGAAGTCCCGGCACCAGGGGTTCGTCGGGCCTCAGACCGTTGCTGTCATCCGCCACGTTGGGCCTCCTCGTACGTGAAAGACGACATCACCGAAGCGATGTCAGATCTGTGGTTGTCGTAGCACTCGGTGGAACACCGGACGAGTAGGAGCGTCATCTCGGTGGCGTCGGGGTTAATCATCGCGATCTGATCGACCGTTTGCTCAGAATCCTCCGGCGCGGCTCGATAACGGAAGACAAGATGAGTCCCGATCGCTCCACCCTCAGCGATGTCCTCGGAACTCACGAGCGCGAATGCCGGCCCGACGGAAGGGGCGTACGTCGACACTGGGAACACCACATCGTTGAGAAGGTTGCGAGCAACATCGGGCTTGAGTTCCTTCCGCGTCCACGCATTTTCCCGGTAGTAAAGGCTGCGCGAGAATGCGTACACCGTGGGTTGGGTCGCTGCTTGATTGATAAAGAGGTGATCAATCTGTGGACCGAGTGCGGCGTCGAAACCCGTCTGCCACGACGTCAGCCCGCGCACGATGGCCGCGTTGTCGTTTCGATCCCACCCGAGTTGCGACTGACTCAGGTCGCTCGCCGGGAATTGGTGCCACGAGTTGGGCACCTTAAAGAATGGTCCGCGCGTCGACGGACCTTCGACATAGCGGTAGGCAGGAGTTGAACACCCACTGAGCGTCGCCACGCTCACCCCCACCATGAGCAACACCAGGGCGCCACGAAGCGACCGTCGAGACACGTTCACTCCCTGCGACGCCGGCGCACTGAGATCCCCCGATGGGGACCAGTTGGACGGTCAGGATAGGCCGAGACGGCCCGAAAGACATCGGGTGATCGGCGGACTAGACCCCATCGGTTGATTCCTCGCGCTCCGTTGGGTCCACGTCGACCCCGGCCTCTGCCCGCTGGGCCGGGGTGATCGGAGTCGGAGCGCCGGTCAACGGGTCTTGACCGGCGCCGGTCTTCGGGAAGGCAATGACCTCTCGCAGGCTCGTGGCACCGCTAAGCAGCATGGCGATGCGATCCCAGCCGAACGCGATTCCACCGTGGGGGGGCGGACCGAATTGGAAGGCCTCGAGCAGGAATCCGAATTTGTCCTGGGTCTCGTCCGCAGAGAGTCCCAACAGCTTGAAGACACGCTGTTGCACGTCGCCGCGGTGAATACGAATCGACCCACCCCCGATTTCATTGCCGTTGCAGACGATGTCGTAGGCCCACGCCAACGCCTCATCGGGCGCTTCTTCAAAGCGGTCTACCCATTCGTCATTCG
>JBBRTC010000044.1:0-19080 GCA_038244765.1 Candidatus Nanopelagicales bacterium
AGTCGATGGCTGAGCGCGGACTCGTCGACTACCAACGGGCCGAGGGCGTGCCACCCTCACGGATGCCCGCACTCATCAGCTCGTGTGACATCGTGCTGGATCAATTCGGAGTCGGTTCTTACGGCGTGATGGCGACCCAAGGATTGGCAGCTGGACGGGTCGTGATCGGCCATGTGGCGCCGCACGTACGCGAGCGCATCGGTGCGCACTGTCCCATTGTCGAAGCGATCCCCGAGACGATCGAAGATGTCCTACTCGGGTTGATCTCTGATCCAGAGTGGGCCGCTTCCATTGGGGCGGCGAGTGTCAAATACTTCGAAGACCTCCACGACGGTCGCTTGGCGTCCACGATTCTTGCCACCACGCTGCTTGTCTCCTAGCCCAGAGCGTTTTCCGTACCGCGAATAAAATCCGCCAAGATCTCGGCGCTGCGCCGTCCATCGTGAAAAGCAGCAATGAATTCAGGGCCTCGGATCGCGGTTTCTTGAGCCGCTGACCTGTCCTCGAGACACCCCGTCAGTACGTGCCGAAGTGTGTTGGGCGTGGCTTCGAGAATGGGAAGTCCGACTGCGTGTGCTCGTACTGCGGGCGATACGTGACCAACCACAACTCGCGAGGCGGCCATTCCCTCGCAGGCGAATACGCCGTAGGACCCCAAAGCGAATTGGTCGATGATGATGTCGGAATTGGCAACAAGTGCGGGCATGTCGGCGGGCCGCACGTCTTGTTCGCGCCGATAGTCGATGAGTCCGTCGCCATGGAGCTCGCTCAGGATCGGATCAATGTGGTCGGTCCCCTTGAGTGCGGATCGACTGGGCACGTGGAGAACCACCGGGCGCTCCGCCTTAAGAATGGGTGCGCTGTTTGACCAGGTGCGTGCGTCCACGACCACGGGCAACCAACGACTTCCAGGAACAAACTCGATGAGGTCCGGGGTTGAGACGAGTTTTGTCCCGGCCCACGAATTGACGACTGGGAGGAGTCGGTCGCACTGAGCTTGCAGCCGAGCTGTCAACTCATCTCGTGGATCGCCAAACGGCGACCAAGGCTCACTTGCCGCATGGCGTCGTGGATCTCGTACTTCTGATCCATGGAAGACCAATCCGACTGCAACACCGAATTCGTCCAACACTCTCGCGTCACCGGCAAAGTCGCGGCCCCGGGTAGGGCCGAAGATCGCTCGACCAGATTCGATGAGGGCGTGACTCCAGTTCGCAAGCGCATGCTCAGTTGTTCGTCGCGACCACGCACGATCATGGAGATAGTCGTTGCGCGAAATCACCGTGTCGGCGGGAAAGTCGATCCGGTCATTGCCAATCGCAATAACTTCGCACTCGAGATTCTCAATGCGTCGGGTCACGGCGGTTCCCCAGAGGCGGGCTTGGCCGGCGGAGTTTGTTGGACCAATCCCGAGGCAAAACTGTGCCGGATCCAGGACCCGTCGCGGATACGACCGACGTTCGGTGAACCGAGCATCAAGCGATCGAGCGGGTTCGGTGAAGCGTTCCGATCCGAGTAGGTCTCGGTAGACACCGGCTAGTACCCCTTCTTGACGCTCCCAGCAGTAGGCGTCGACGAGGTGTGAGCTCTCGATGTGAGCTATGGAGTCGGCTCGCGTCGACAGTGCCTCGCGGACTGCCCTGGCGAAGTCCTGAGGATTTCCGGCCCTGTGAATAGCGCCAACTTTGTACTCGCGAACGAACTGGGCCTGGGCGCGGCAATCGCTCACGACCACGGGTATTCCCGCATGCAGGTACTCAAACAACTTGTTGGCAAGCGCAACTTCGTGGCTGCCGAAATGCATCAACGGGAGGAGGCCCAACGACGCGGTGGACAAGAAAGATGAGACGTCGTCGGAGGGAACAGGGTCCAGCAAATGGAGACGATCCTGTACGGCCAACTTGGTGGCGAGTTCGATGGCGTCGGTGACGCCGCGAATCTTGATGTTGGGTACGGCGACGATCGCGAGATGAACGTCAGGCAAATATTGCAGCGCCTCGACGGCGGTGAGCACGCCGCGGGCGGCCTGAACGCCACCGCTGTAAACGAGCAGTGGAATGTCACTATGGAGGGCCAAGAGTTCTCGGATCTTTGGGCCGCTGACAAGGTGTTGAGTCCTGCTCGGGGCGTTGAGGACAACGGCCGGGGGTTGCTTCAAGTCGTAGGTCTTGCCGATTTCGTCGGCGAGCGCGGGCGACACGGTGATGATTCGGTCAGCGAATGGTGCGTACGTCCGCTCAAGATCAGCCCACCCAGCGATCACTCGTGCAGTCCGCTTGCCGTATTGGGAAAGGTGTGGGACCCATTCATGGGCGTCATAGATCCAGGGGACCCGTGCTCCTTCAGCAGAGAGCCTTCTCGCGGCGTGTTCGGCAACCCCAATCAACTGGACGTCGTGGGCGTGGATCAGGTCTGGGTGGAGTTCGTCAATGACGGGCGCGAATGCGCGCTCGAAATCATCAACCTCGGCAACGACGTTGGCATATCTCGCGAACGTTGCCGACCGAGAAATCGCCTTGTCCCATCGCCTCCATGCCGACTTGGTCACTCGTCGCTCGTGCTGCCCAAGTGACAGGCGTCGACGCCGGCTTCGCCGGCGCTCATTTGTTTGATCACGCAAGACGGAATCAACGGGTACGCGGATGATCCGCACGGGGCCGAATTCGGACTCCGTGCGAAATCCATCAAGTTCAACACCAACGACCGTTACGTCCGCACCCATGGCAGCCGCCGCGAGTGCTGATTTGCGAACCCGGCTGTCCGAGGTCACATTGTTGTTGACGAGCATGACCACTCGGGGTCGGCTGTTAGAGCCGCCGGATTGGTCGACCGGATTGTCGGTCAATGCTCACCCACGCCGATCACGTGACGTGAGACGCCCTTCCATCTCTGGCCGTCGGTGGTGGCACGCCCGTCCACCAGAGCGCGCACGCCCGGGAGGTCAGCCGGGGCGAGGGTTCCGTAGTCACGGTGATCGGTTTGGATGATGGCACCGTCGGCCGGTTCACCCAAGTGGTACGCGACAAAGCCGAGATCTGAAAGTTCAGCATCCGAATACAAGGGGTCATGAACCGAAACGATCGCTCGCTTTGCCTGTAGCGCGGCAACAGTCGCGAAGACGCCCGAGAACGCGGTCTCCTTCACACCGCCCCGGTAAGCAGCACCCAAGACGGCAACCTTCGCCTTCACAAGTGAGCCGAGTTGACCCTCCAGCACATCGACCGCATAGGCGGGCATTGCTGCGTTCGCCTCGCGAGCGGCACGCACCACCGTCGCGGCAGGATCGTTGTGGAGATAGAGCCGGGGATACACCGGAATGCAGTGACCACCGACGGCGATGCCCGGTCGGTGGATGTGGCTGAAAGGCTGGCTATTGCTTGCGTCGATCACTTGGTAGATGTCGATTCCGTTGGCCGCAGCGAAGCGGGCGAATTGGTTGGCCAAGCCGATGTTCACGTCGCGGTAGGTCGTCTCGGCCAATTTCGCCAACTCCGCCGCTTCAGCAGATCCCAAATCCCAGACCCCGTTCGGCCGGTCAAGATCAACTCTTTCGTCGAAGTCAAGGACGGATTCGTAGAACTCCACCCCTGCGCGCGCGCTCGCGCTGTTCACGCCACCAACAAGTTTTGGATACCTGCGCAAATCGGCAAACACTCGGCCGGTGAAGACCCGCTCAGGACTAAAAACCACTGAGAAATCGGAAGACACCCGTAAACCGGAGAGTTCCTCCAATCTGGGCAAGAACCGATTGCGTGTGGTTCCGACTGGCAGCGTCGTCTCGTAGGACACCAAGGTGCCAGGACGCAGTCCCTTGCCGATCGAGTCCGTCGCCGCATCCATCCACTCGAATTCGGGAACGCCGTCCGCGTCCACGAACAGAGGAACCACGACAACGACTGCATCGCTTTCTGCCACCGACCCGGTGGTATCAGTCGTCGCAGTGAGCAGACCCGAAGCGGTGACCTCACTGAGTTTGTCTTGGAGGTGTGCTTCGCCGGGGAACGGCTCGACACCGTTGTTGACGAGCTCTACGACTGCCTCGTTGACGTCGCAACCGATGACGCGGTGACCTCGGGATGCAAATTGAACGGCTAGGGGGAGTCCGATCTTGCCCAGTGCGACAACGCTGATTTTCACGAATTAACCCTGTACCTCACGAGTGGACCCGGTGGTCGATGGTGGCGAGAATGGTCGGAGTCTACTGGCGAGGGGCGCGGATCCTGAACAGCGGTCGCGCGTCGGTGACGTGCAGTTCGAGCCGTTTTCGTCGGCCGTCGAAGTGGTGAGAATCCACCAAACTGGGCGCACGGATCGTCGCTCTTCGACCCGCTAGAGTCCAAGATATGGCACCTGAAAGGGCGACCCCTCGAGACTCAAAGCGCCACGTGGCGTTGGTTGCGTGGGGATTCCCACCCTCGCGCGCATCAGGGGTCTATCGGGCTCTTGCACTTGCCAATGCATTCGTCGAGGGTGGCGCGGCGGTCACGGTCGTCACGGCCGACGAACACTACTTTCAACTCGTCACTGGTACCGATGACTCCTTATTAGCGCACGTGAATCCCGCCGTGGATGTTGTTCGTGTTTCTTACCCGCCTGGACGCCTCGACCCCGTTATCTCGCGCTGGCCGAGCGAACGGGTCGAGCGACCCAGTGACTACCGACGCGATGTGACGGCGTACGAAATGGCCTACTTTCCCGAGCGCCTGTACGGTCCGTGGCGCCCCGCACTGGAACAAGCGATTCACGACCTACACCAGCGCAGTCCTATTGATGTCCTTGTGGCGACAGGGAACCCCTACACGTCGTATGCAGCGGCCGCGCACTTGTCGGCGAACTTCAACGTTCCGTATGTCCTCGATGATCGCGACGGTTGGTTGATGAGCGTGTACACCGGGGAGGCGCGCGATGAACTCTTGGATGCGGAGATTTGGGTCCGTGGCCTTCTCGAACAGTCACTTGAGAGTTGGTTCGTTAATCCCCCTATCGTGCAGTGGCATCAGAACCGGTTTCCCCTTGCTGCGGCGAAAATCCATTCTGTGGAGAACGGCTGGGACCGAACTCTGCTCGATCCCTCGCTCACGGCGAGACAAGGTGATGGCCCACGCCGCTTGGGTTACATCGGCACTATCAATGCAGGATTTCCGCTCGACGTGATCATCGAGGGTTGGCGTGAAGCACGCGGAAGAACTCTCCCGGACGATGCAGAGTTGCACCTTTTCGGCCCTATCGGGTACCAACATTCGGCACCCCACCACGAGCGTTTGCTCAACGCGGCTCGTAAGCAGGGAGTCGTACGCCGTGGCGGATGGCCAAAGGCTCGCATCGCTGAGGCCTACGCCGAACTCGATGTACTTCTCTATGCCCGCGAGGGTGGTCCGATGATCACGACGGGAAAGATCTACGAGTACTTGGCGACTGGGAAGCCAATTGCCGTGGTGAGTGATGCGACGCAGGACTCACGCCGCGTACTCACGGGTTATGAACGCGCGTACATCGCGCCGACGCAGGACGCGCCTGCGATAGCAGTCGCCTATGGCGACGCATTCGCGGACGCCTCGAGCGAAACCCCGACGCGGCTAGCAGAAGCGCGCGCATTTGGTGCCCGTCTTCGACGCGACCATGCCGTGGAGCCAGCCGTACGCCGAATTCTCGACGCGATTCGGGCGGAAAGAACCGGTGCGCCGTCCAGCGTTTCCACGCTCGCCGGGGGCGAGGTCCGTTGATCACGGGGCCGGTGCTGGTTGTGGGTTGTAACAGGGAAGACGTCGAAGCTGCTGTCAGGAGACTTGACGGGATTGCGAGTGAGGCAGTGGAGGGGATGACCCTAAGTCGGGTCCTCCGAGTTTCGCGTAAGGCTGCTGTTCATCATCGGATCGCCGCGCGTCTTGGGCGCCACGTAATTTCTCGAAGCCTCCGACCGCCTTCGGGTGCAATTTTGTTGAGGAGAGCAGTCGAGGCAGGTATCGGCCGAGTGCAGCCTCATTTGGCGGTGGCACTCGACGGTCCGAGTGCCGATGCGGTCTATCGATCGATTGAGGAAGCCCCGGACGTTGTTGGCGTGCTAAGCGTCGACGTGGCCTATCGATTGCTCACTGGCGACGCGGTGGTTGATTCGCCCGAACACAAGCGCGCCGTGCCCCCTTCATGGGGGTCGGCCTTCCCTCAGAGCGGGGACACCCCGGCGTACCGAATGTTGATCGGTGGACGCGACTCTGGCGGAGCGAACGCCGCGGTCGCGATGGCAGTGCGAACGCTTCCACGGGCCGATGCGAGGTCCATTGCCGAAGCGGACAACGTGTCGCCACTCTTCTCACCCTCCGACCTTGATGCGCAAGCGGGGGCCGCTCTGTCTCAGGACGCGACCCATCTGTTGTGGCGTTGGGAGTCGCGCGACGGGCTATTTGCGTTGATGCGTTCCCCTGGTTCGGGGCGCAGTTCAACTCGAAGCGGTTTCATCCTGACCGTCCGAGACCTCATTGACCCCACCGAACATGCGGACCGATATGTGGGCTCGGTCTACCGACACTCGGCTTCCGCTGCACCGAGCGATGTGACAGCCCGTTGGCGTCTTCCCGACGCCGGCTCCGAACATGTCGACGCGCAATTCTTCGTCTGCGAAGACTGGCTCGCTGACTTATCTGGCCTTCCACTGTTGACTGTCCCGGTTCCTCAGTTAGCACCCCCGAGACCACCGGGAAGTGGGCCTATCCCGGCCGTCGCGTCCTGGTCGGCACTCACCGATACGCCGATCCACGACGTCTTAGAGGCAATGGCAGCCGCTGGCGCAATCCGCCACCATCGAGTCGAAGAAGTTCCCCCGTCGATGCGGGCCCACGTCATAGCGGCCTCGGATGTCGTCGTGGATCGCATTGGTGTCGGTGGACTCGGTTGGGCGGGCCGTTTGGGTATTGCAGCTGGGCGAGTCGTTTGTATTTCAGGCGTTGGAGCCGCAGCCGACGCGCCAGCGCAGCGGCCGACCGATGTCGGTGGTGCATTGGACGGAACCGGTTGGTTTTCCGACATGTTCCAGAGCGTGCTCAACGATTTGGCGGCGAAATCGGGAGAGGCCCTCGAGACTGCCGCCCGAGGGCCTGCCTACGCCGCCGCTAACTGGAGCATCGCGGAGTGCGCCACTCGAATTCAGGCGTGGCTCGAGCCCGAGAACGAGATGTAGGAGAGCCATGTACGAAGGTCTGCGGGTCGGTGTCGTCGTCCCGGCATGGAATGAAGCCGCACACATCGCAGAAGTTCTCGAGACGATGCCGGAGTTTGTTGATTTCATCGTGGTCGTTGACGATGCGAGCACGGATAACACCTCGGCAATTGCTCACAGCGTCATCGATGCCCGAGTGCGTGTTGTGACACAACCAAGCAATGGTGGCGTGGGGTCGTCCATCCTGACGGGGCACGAAATCGTGTTCGCCGAAGACTGTGACGTGAGTGTGGTGATGGCCGGCGATGCTCAGATGGATCCGACGTATCTCGGCGCGCTACTCGATCCGATCGCACACGATGGAATCGGATTTTCGAAGGCCAATCGATTCTTCAGTCGCGCCTCGTACGCCTCCATGCCGCGGTCCCGAGTTTTCGGCAATGTTGTTTTGTCATTCATGACCAAGGCATCTTCTGGCTACTGGCACCTGTTTGATCCGCAGAATGGCTATACCGCGCTTCGCCGCAACGCCTGGAACCTCATCGATCCCAGTGCAATCTCGCGGCGCTACGACTTTGAAAATAGCCTCTTGATCCATCTCAATGTCGCGAGCGTACGCGCCCGGGATGTTCCCATCCCCGCGGTCTACGGGGAGGAAGTGTCGGGAATCAAGCTGGGCAAGGTGGTGCCCCGACTTCTTCTGACATTGTGGAAAGGCTTCTGGTATCGAATCTTTCGACGTTATGTCGTTCCGTCCTTCTCACCCGTCGCGCTGCTGTTGTTCGTAGGTCTGGCCATGGCGGGTTTTGGATTTCTGGTCGGTCTCTTCGCGGTGATCTATTCGATCGGTCCACGGGAGGCCTCGACGGGTACGTGGCTGTTGTCTGTTGCGCCCGGCGTTGTCGGAATCATGATGATGGTGCAGGCACTCGTGCTCGACATCGGGGAAAGTCCTCGTTGAGCCACGTCGACGAGCCGCCTCGGCGAGTCACGCGGGATGTGACAACCGCCGACAATCGACGTCTGCGCTGGATTGTGGCGGCGCTTTCGGTCATCGCGGTGGGGGTAGCGATGTACTCCTCCTTGATTTCCTGGCGCGCTAATTTGGAATCTGAAAGAGCCCAAGGCAATCGCGTTTACGCGGCACCTGCGAACGGCGATCACATGTACTACACGTCGATGATGCTGCAATTTGCGGGTCAGAGTTTCGCGGATGCGATGAGCAGCACGGCTGTGTATTTTGACTATCCCGGCGACTGGCGCACGCTGCGCTTTAACAACCCCGATATCGCGCCCTTGGTGTACCCGCGTACTGTGCTGCCGCTCGCGGCGGTCCCCTTCGTGGGATGGCGTGGCCCTGCTGCAATCTTCGTGCCGGGTCTTATCTGTGCGTTTCTCCTCGTGTGCCTCCTGTGGTCGGCCAGCCGACGTTTTGGTTGCGAGTGGGCCTTGGCGCCGCCGTTGGTTCTCTTTTGTCTGGGCCTGGGATATCGCGAATATGCGAGTGGCATCTACACCGAAGCAATCTTGATGGTCGTCGTTGTGGGAATTGTCCTGGCTCTTCCTTGGTCGGGTGAACGCATGGGGCTTCATCGGTCACTGTGGTTGGTAACCCTGATCGTCGTGAGCGCGCTCACGCGTCAAGCCGGGCTCATGGTCGCTGCGATGGTGCTAGGGGCGTACGTCGGAGGGCTGCTGTTCCGATCCGGGGCGCGTAGGCAATGGGCCCGCTCGTGGTCGACGCCGGTTGCCCTTGCAGTTGGCTTTGGCGCCCTTTCAACACTGCTTGTTCAGAGGTGGGCGCCCTATGACGCACTTGAATACACCCAAACCCGCTACGACTCGGCCACCCCGTGGGAAGCGATCAGGGCGGGTTTCTCCAACCTGCCGGCGACGTTTGGAGATGCGCTCTCTAACCTGCCCGACTCGAAATCGGCCTTTCTCGTATTTCTCATGCTCGGTGTTTTGAGTCTGATAGCACTGTGGCGCGAACCGCTAGCTTGGGCGACCCTAGGAGCTGCAGCGGTGCCGGTTCTCACGATCGCACTCAATGGCCACGAACCCTTTCGGTACCTATCCCCGGTGTATCCACTATTGGTGATCGTGATGTCCCTGGCATTGCATCGCCTGTTGGCTCGATTCATTGCGCCCTATCGCGCCGTCGCATCCTCGGAGGTAGCCCATCAACCCAGGTCGGGTGCGCGACGCTCGACCTGGATTTCGCGTCTCTCGGGATTCGCCGCGGTCCTCGTTTGCCTCGTGGTGATCGCCGCAACTGCGTGGATCTACCAGCCAGCATCCAGAACAAATGTCTGGACGATTTCACGTACCGAGGCGGGGAACCGATGGCCATTTTCGGTTGATTCGGTCGTGGTGTCATGCGGCGGGGACGATGGTCAAATATGGGTGTCGTCGGCAGGGGAGACATACGCCCTGTCGGGAACCGCGATGGCGCGGCGAGGGCGTCTGCCCACCGCCCGGGAAATTCGGTTGCCGTCGCAAAAACCATGGGCGGGTCAATCCAGCTGGTTGCTCAATGAATCGTTGAAGCGATGTCCGAATGTCCCACCTACAGCGTTTCCTTCCCCATTCCCGCGCGATCCGGCCATGGTCAAGGGATCTACTGGTTAGACATAGACCCAGTGTCGTCCCACAAAGAAGTTGGTGATGGCAGCAACGATCACGACACACGTCTTCGCGGCGATAAGTCCCAATCCAGCGTTGGTCAGCGCAATTACCCCCACCAGCGTAAAGAGATAGTTCACTGCCACCAGGGCAAGAAAGCGCATGAGTTGTTGATGGGCGCGACCGGTGTTGGGAAAGACCCACTGCCGACCGAGACTGAAATTGACGACGAAAGCAACGGCGTAAGCGATCGTGGTGCCGACCGCAATACGGAGCCCAACTCGCTCGACGCAGAACCAAAGGATCGTGACGTCGATCAAATAGACGAGTGCGCCGACGATGAGAAAGCGCGCCACCTGATGGCGTACGGGCACGAGTTCCTCCGAATTCGGCGAGTGGCGGCGGTTCGACGTCTCCGAGTCATTCTGGCGCCACTAACATGCCCGCGTGACCGAGGTTCCGAGTTCGCCCCTTGGTGAGGTCGACTCTGCTAGCCCAGATCGAGCGGATGGGGGAGCGGCGTCACTCCCGATCCCGGACACGTTGCCCCAGCCGGGATCTAACGCGATAACTCGAACCTTGCGGTGGATAACAGGCGGCCCTGATGCCCGTATGTACGAATTTCTTCAGAAGTTGCGACGCGTCGGCTGGTGGTTTCTCGATGTGGTCGACGCCGCTGGCGGTCTCGCGGTTCCAGTCGCCCCTCCCGTGCCTGAGCCAACTCGAGTCGTTCGAGCCGCGGGGCGTCGGATTCGGGCGGTGGTATGGATAGGCGCGACCCCCGAGAAAGTCCGCAACCGGACCACCCGAATTGTTGCCAGTGCGCTCACGGATGCGGGGATCGATTTCTTCGTCCTCCCCGACGGCCCGGCGCGAGTGCGCATCTGTATCCGGGTCAGCGACGCGAAGAGAATGCTCAACGCTTTGGGCTCCGTCGTGCGGCGAGACCCGCTCCATGTCGGCGTTTCGCGTCGCGACCGAGTCTTAGGTGTGCGGAGGGCCGACCGCTTTCGGAAATCTCGAATCTCTGGCGCCCGCGCGCTTCGGCTGGTGGTTCCGGCCGTCGACCCGGATGGGTACATGTTGCTCGCGATGGACGAAGGGGGAGTTGATCTTGAACTCTGGAGAGAACTCCCCGGGGGCGTTCTTGGTGCCCCAGTTCGCAACCGTTTCACCCCATATTTGAAGCCGGAAAGCCAGATTTCAACGACGATCGCGGCAGGAGGAGAGACCCTTCCGACTTTCGAGGAATTGACGGTTCCCCATATCGAAGACACGCCCTTTCCGATTGATGCCGTCTACACGTGGGTCAATGCAAACGACGTCGGCTGGCGTCGCGGGATGGAGAGTCACAAGAGCGGCGTTGCGACGCCTCACAGTCGCGAGTCGGTAGCGGACGCAAGATTCGCCGACTACGACGAACTCCGATATTCCCTGCGGTCCATCGCTACCAACGCACCGTGGTTGAACCACGTGTGGCTGGTGACTGATTCGCAGGTGCCGTCATGGCTCCGAGAAGAACATCCTGGCCTGACCATCGTCGACCATCGGGAGATTTGGGTGGATAAAACCCAACTTCCGGTCTTCAATTCGCACGCGATTGAAGCAAACCTGCACCGAATTGATGGCCTAGCCGAGCACTACATCTATTTTAATGACGACGTGATGCTCGGGCGCTCCATGTCACCTGAACAATTCTTCACTCCCGGTGGCGTACTCCGCTTTTATCCGTCAACTGCGCAAGTGGGCGCAGGCGGGGCAGAGACGACCGACGGGGACCCGTCGGCCGCAGCAAAAAACAATCGAGCCGTGCTATTCGAAGCCACCGGCGCCATCCAAACGCAAAAACTCCAGCACACGCCGCACGCGCAGGTACGATCGATTGCGCGGGATCTAGAACTGAGATTTCCCGCCGACTTTGCTAGAACCTCGGGATCAAGATTTAGGTCTGCGTCGAATATTGCTCCAATCTCGCTCGTTGCTTGGTACGCCTATCGAACCGGACGTGGCGTTCCCGCGAGTTTGCGATATTTGTACATCCGGTTGGGGACGCGTCGGACGCGGAGAGTCCTGCAAGGGGTACTTCACCGTCGTGACTATGACGTTTTTTGTGTCAACCAAGCTGACGACCCCGTCGTAGGTCCGGATCGAATCCACCGCGATTTGGCGCACTTCCTGGAACGCTACTTCCCGTTCAAGAGTCCGTGGGAGATCTAGTGCAACCCGTGAGTGATCGCTTGTTCGTTCGCCCGAGCTAGGTCCTCTTCAAAGTCAACTTCCACGGCAAAAAGATCTTCGATGCCAAGTGGCGTGATCTTCATCGAGTCCTCGTCGATGGCTGTCTCTAGGGCTCGTTCGAAGTAGTCGTTGTCGCTGCAGCGTTCGAGGTGGCGCAAGAATACGTCGCGATCCGACGAGGAGACGAGGTTGATTCCGATGGCTTCGCCGATCGCGTCGGGAACCGTCTTGGAGAGATCGCGAATCAGCCCGTCAGCACCGAGTGAGTACTTGATTTCCTCATCGCCCACGCTGGCCGTGTTGACACAGACCATCGACTGATCCGCGTTGACATACTCATCGAGACGTTCGAGCACGCGCGGATCAAACACAACGTCGCCATTGATCCACACGACGGGACCTGAGGGTGCAAGTCGAAGGGCGCGTTCTAGTGAACGAGCGGTGTTGGTTCTGTCGTAGGCATCGTTGTAGACGAACAAGGCGTCCGGGTGGGCTTCCATGACCAGGTCCATCTTGAAACCGACAACGATGACGACATGTGCGTCGGGCCAGACCTGGGAGATACCAGAAACCTGACGCTCGAGGATGGTGTGACCATCGGCGAGTGGGGTCAGCGGTTTGGGGATTGGGCGACCCAGCCGCGTACCCATGCCGGCGGCAAGAATCACAACGGTCACGGGCGTCATGTCATCTCCATACGCTGGGTGGATGCCACAATGGTAAGCCGCACGGGCCGCAAGGCCGCTTAACCGACGTTCACGAGGAGTCAGGTGAGCCCGCGCCCATCGCTGTCGGAGCTTCGCGATGTCACCCAACCCGCTTCGACCATGAACCGACGTAATGCCGAGCATTGGCTAGCGCGCCTATTGCTGCGAAAAGTCTCGCTTCGGGTGACGGCATTGTTTATCCGTACGCCTGTGACAGCGAATCAGTTGACCGGACTAATGATTGTGGTCGGACTTGTCGCCGCGGTGCCGGCCGCGTTGTCGGGCTTGTCGACTGCCGTGATGGCCTGGTTCTTGGTGTTGGTCTATTTCCTCCTCGACCTGTGTGACGGCGAAGTTGCTCGTTGGCGCAAACAGACCTCCGTGACGGGGGTCTATCTCGATCGGGTCGGTCACTATCTCGTAGAGGCGGCCCTATTGACGGCGTACGGCGTGCGGGCTGGCGGACAGCAGTGGGGGGTGTGGTCCACGTTGGGTGCGCTCACGGCTCTGTTCGCCATTCTCGTGAAGGCTGAGACCGATCTCGTCGACGTCGCTCGGGCGCGCAAGGGGCTCGTTGTGATTCAGGACGGCGCATCGGCGGAAACCGGCATCGACGCGTCAGCGCCGCGAAGCGGACTCCTCGCTCAAGCCCGTCGTTTTGCATCTGTCTTTCGAATTCACCAAATCACCGGTGCACTGGAATCGTCTGCGTTGTTGGTGATCGCGGCGGCGTACGACGTGGTGCGCGGCGGCGACCAAGGGGTACGAATATTCGCAGGTGCCATGCTCGTGGTCGCAGCAACGATGGCGGTCTTGCACCTCGTCAGCATTCTCTCGTCTCGTCGGCTCCAATGAGTGAGCCGCTTAGTTTTTGCGCTGTTGTCTTGACCCGTGGTGATCGGCCCGTGGAGTTGGTTCAGGCGGTCGACAGTTTGAGAAAGCAGCACTCTGTTGATTGCGAAATTGTCGTCGTCGGAAATGGCGGAGACGTGCCACAACAAGCCGAGGGTGTCGAGACGTTGCGTCTGGCGAAAAACGTCGGCATCCCCGCAGGTCGCAATCGAGGCGTCGAAGCCACCCACGGCGATGTCGTCGTGTTCTTAGATGATGACGGCATCTTGGCCGACGATGGGCTATTTGCCCTGCTACACAACGAGTTCAGCGCAGATCCCCATCTGGGTATCGTGTCGTTTCGGATTGCTGACCCCGCAGGTGGACCCACTGCTCGTCGTCATATCCCTCGGCTGCGCACTGGCGATCCCATGCACAGCAGCGATGTCACGACTTTCTTGGGCGGTGCATGTGCAGTCCGCCGCGAAGTGTTCCGGCAGTGCGGCGGCCTTCCCGACGAATTCTTCTACGCCCATGAGGAGACTGATCTCGCTTGGCGCGCGCTCGACGCGGGGTGGCGCATTCGCTACGACGCACGGATCGCCATGTATCACCCGGCCACCGCGCCGTCGCGTCACAGCGACTACTACCGGCTCAATGCGCGCAATCGAGTGTGGCTAGCGAAGCGCCGACTGCCGTGGCCGCTCATCCCGGCGTACCTCGGCGTCTGGACCGCGATGACTGTGGTCCGCGTACGCAAGCCCGACTCGCTGCGAGTGTGGTTTGAAGGATTCGCTGATGGCTGGCGGCGTGACGCCGGAATTCGAGCACCAATGAGTTGGTCAACTGTGTGGAAGATGACACGTCTAGGTCGACCTCCCATCATTTAGGAACCACGTTGGAGTCCGCGGTTCATCGTTATCGGCCAATTGTTCGCCGAATCCGGCCGCGAACCCGGCGAACAAACGTGGCCCGGCGCAAGGTTCGAGCCGCGGCTGGGATCCCCGCCTTCCCGGAACCGAGAATCTTGCGATACGCGCGTTTCTCTGGCCCGGGCAACGATTCGAATACTTCGCTCCCGGAGTTTTCGCGGTGAACTTCAATGGCGTTAACCAAGGCACTTTGAGCGTCGGAATCGGCACGATCCGAGACTTCAAGGTAGCGAGCAAAGTCGAGCATGAGTGCTCGACGGTTCCAGGGTTGCACAAGCGCGGAGGCTGGTGATCTCCTCAGCACCTCACGGACGGTCTCGACGGCCCTCGCCCTGTCTTCTATCACGCTTTGCTCGGTGAGTCGTTGGCTCGTCGAGAGGTTTGAACCCTCACGGATTCGCCATAAGTAGACCGGTTCGGCAACGATATCGAGGCTCCTCGCATTCGCTAGCGCGTTGATTGCCACCGGGATGTCCTCATATACGCCGCCCTCGCGAAACGGAAAATGAAGCGCATCCCAATACGACCGTCGGTAGATCTTGTTAGTGCTGTTGGTGTCGTCGAGAAGACCGGGCCTTTCGAGCATTGCTACTCCGCGGGCAGACTTGCCGAACTCGTCGGCGTGCAACTTCGACTGCCACGTCCGCACCGCGTTGAACCGAATTACGTTTCCGGTGGCGAGATCCGAGTGACTTGACGTGATCGCGTCAAGTAGGGCTCGGTATCCGTTGGGCGGGATCACATCATCGGCATCAACGAATGCGAGGAAGTCACCACTCGCGTGCAAAATCCCCTCGTTTCGAGCTCCACCGGGTCCCCGCCGATCGACGCGTACGACCGTCCAATGGGGATGGAGCTTGGCAAACTCAACGGCAATCTCCGCCGTTGAGTCGGTCGAACCATCATCGACAACGATGACTTCGAGATCAGCGATTTGCTGTTCGACCAGGGACTCAAGGCAATCAGTGATGTACTCCTCAACGTTGTACGCGGGGATCACAACGCTGAGCAGCGGAACCTTCACCCCGTCAGCGAAGACCAACGCGATACCAAACCGGCTGGTTGAGGCTGGACCTCATACGCGCATCGTCGGTGGTTCGCTGGGTACGGCAAGTTCCGGACCCGTTGCGGCGCGGACGTCTTCAACGGTGACACCGGGCGCGAGTTCGCGCAGAACCAGGCCTTCCTTGGTGACGTCGATAACTGCCATGTCGGTGATGATTCGCTCGACGACACCACGGCCGGTGTAGGGCAACGTGCACTCATTGACGATCTTGTGCGAGCCGTCCTTAGCAACGTGTTCCATCATCACGATGACGCGCTTGGCGCCGTGAACGAGGTCCATTGCCCCGCCCATGCCTTTGACCATCTTGCCCGGGATCATCCAGTTGGCGAGATCACCCGCGGCCGACACCTGCATAGCCCCCAGAATCGCGGCGTCGATGTGGCCACCACGAATCATTCCAAAGCTCGTTGCAGAGTCGAAATACGACGCCCCGGGTAGCACCGTCACGGTTTCCTTACCGGCGTTGATCAAGTCCGCATCAACGTCTGCATCGGTGGGATAGGCACCCACGCCGAGGATTCCGTTTTCGCTTTGCAGAATGACGGTTACGTCATCGGCCAAATAGTTGGGAACGAGTGTGGGCAAGCCAATACCGAGGTTCACGTACTGACCGTCCTCGAGTTCCATCGCAACACGCGCGGCCAACTGTTCTCGAGAGAGCGTCATCTCAGTTGTCTCCCTCGGTGCGAATCGTTCGACGCTCGATGCGCTTCGTACTGGCTTGTTCAGGGGTGAGCTCGACGATGCGCTGCACCATGACACCGGGCACGTGGATGTTGTCGGGGATAATTTCGCCCGGTTCAACGAGCCGTTCGACTTCGGCGATCGTGATGCGACCGGCCCCTGCCACCAGTGGATTGAAATTCCTGGTGCTTTTGTCGAAAACCAGGTTGCCGTGACGATCGCCGACGCTAGCGCGGACGAGGGCAAAGTCAGTGACGATCGCTCGCTCCAGGACATAAGACCGAGAGTCGCCCCTCATGTCGAATTCTCGGGTCTCTTTCGGTGGAGACGCCAGCGCGATACCCCCGTCGCTGTCGTATCTCCACGGGAGACCACCGTCGGCGACCTGGGTCCCCACACCGGCGGGAGTGAAGAAGGCGGGAATGCCGGCCCCACCCGCGCGCAGTCGCTCCGCGAGCGTTCCTTGCGGAATGAGTTCCACTTCGAGTTCGCCGGAGAGAAACTGGCGCTCGAACTCCTTGTTCTCTCCGACGTATGACGAGGTCATGCGCGCGATGCGCTTGCTGTTGAGCAGGATGCCCAGTCCCCAGTCGTCGACGCCGCAGTTATTAGAAACGACCAACAGATCGCGGGTTCCCTGGGCGTGGAGGGCGGCGATAAGCACGCTGGGGATCCCGCAGAGACCGAAACCTCCGACCCCGATGCTGGCGCCATCCGGGAGATCAGCGATTGCCTCCGCAGCTGACCCGACAACCTTGTCCATCGTGTGGCTACCTCCCGAGTCGCCCGTATCGATTTCGCACTCGTTCGTTCCCATCAGTTCATGTCGGGGGCCGCTAGGTCTCCGACATCAGGCCCGGTCCGCATCAGGCCCGGCGCAGCCTAAACCCCCGACCTCACGATGAGGGTGGCCCAGGCCGCCTGAGAGGCAGTTCAGGCGGCTCACGCTCGCCCACTGACCGGCTCCCGGGCCCCATAGCGCCTCAGGATCTGACCCTCAAGGCTGGCTGCTCCAACTGGGGGCCGGCCAGGTGGGTGGCTCAAGGCGTACGCCCGAGGGCCCGAAGGCATATGTGGACGCGTTCACCGGACGCGCTCTCACGCATCGACAAAGACCGGGGGCCTTCGTGCCGCAAGACCGCAGTGTCCGATCTCGGGTTCGGTCGCGCGCGCAACGGATCGGCTGTGCTGGCGTACTCGCCGGTGCCGTCTTCGTCGCCTTGCCACTTGAGGCGGGAAACTTCGCTGCCGCGGCAACCCCGACTCCCATTCCGGCTGCATTCACCCTGACCGGATCCGGTTGGGGTCATGGAGTGGGTATGTCGCAGTACGGCGCGTTGGGAATGGCTCGAGAGGGCAAGAACGCAACCCAGATCGTCACCCACTTCTTCACCGGCACGCATGTCGCGCAAGTACGTGACGACATGTTCATCCGCGTCAACTTGCTTCATCGAGTGCCTGCGTTTTCCTTCCGCAGTGAGTCGGTTGGTCTGGGCGGCGGTGGAGTGCAAGTACTACTCTCTGGCGGAGCCGCAGTGATCGGCACGCCGACTGACACTTTCAACGTGTACCGCGTCGGCAACATCTTGCGACTCACGCGACGTGACTCCGTCGGTCGAGTCACCATCGTCGGTAGTTCGTGGGGGATTGTGATTCGGTGGGCCGGTACGTCGACGCCCGGCCCGACCGGCTCAGGTCCCACCGTGTTGAACGTCGCCAAGCCGGGTGCTTCCTTCGCCACCGGTGGTCATCGATACCGCTACGGGTCGATGGATGCGGCGGTTGTGGCAGGTACCGCGCCAACGCTCGGTCTGGAATTGGTGAATCGTGTACGGCTTCATGACGACTACTTGCGCGGGCTGGGCGAGATGTCCTCCTCCTGGCCCGCGGCGGCTTTGCAGGCGCAGGCCATCGCTGCGCGCTCGTTCGCGCTTGCCCGCTACGGGTCCGGAAGGATGCGCCCCACCTGTCGCTGCAACATCGATTCTGGCCACGGTCCGTACTGGGATCAGGCGTTTGTTGGCTGGTCCAAGGAACGGGCGGCTGGCGGCGGACTGTGGCGTGCCGCCATCCGTGCAACCGAGTTGACGTCCACGACGGGTGCCGTGATTTTGTATCGAACCAAGATCGTGAAGGCGTTCTACTGTGCTGCCACTGGCGGCAAAACGCAAAATTCTGAAGATGCGTGGGGTGGGGTTGAGCCATGGGCGCGCAGCGTCGATGACCACTGGAGTTTGAACCCGAAAATCAACCCAGGATGGTCAGCCTGGAACCCGCGTGTTCGCCCGCAGGTGCTCTTCGCCGCGGCGTTCGGTCTGCCCAACGTTGTGAAGGTGCAGGTCACGTCGCGCTACATCAGTGGCGCCGTTCGTACCATCACCGGCTGGTCATCAACCGGCGTACGCCGCGTCGTCAGTGGATCGCAGATGGAAGCACGACTGCGGCTGCCGTCGTCGTACGTCGGTCGCGTTACTCCGAGTTAGTGCGGCGGCGCAAGACTTACCGAGCCGGTTTGCCTAGCCGGTTTGCCTAGCCGGTGTCGTGGAGGTCGGGTGGGCGGGGTTGGGTGTCGAAGTGGCCGTCTGGTCGTCGGATCAGGGTGAGTTCTTGTTGGTGGACGACTGTGTGGTGGCGTTGGCAGAGCAAGGCGAGGTTGTCGAGGTTTGTTGTTCCGCCGTCGGCCCAGTGGATGATGTGGTGGGCGTCGGTCCATTCCGGGGGTCGTTCGCAGCCGGGGTAGACGCAGCCTTTGTCTCGGGCGTTCAGTGCGGCTCGTTGTCCTGGTGTCACTAGTCGGGTGGCCCGACCAACGTCGAGGACGTCCCAGGGAATACCACCGATCGC
>JBBRTC010000045.1:0-18843 GCA_038244765.1 Candidatus Nanopelagicales bacterium
GAAGGAGGGCAAGAAGCGGATGAAGATGGTCGGGCGGGTCGAAGTGCCGCAGGAGGCGTTCATTGCCGCACTGTCGACTGACGACTCCGCCGGCAAAGCAACTCGCTAGTCCGTCGGGTTCGCCATGGCCAATGCTGTACTTGAGGGGGAAGTCGCCCCTGTGGATGGGCGCCTTCCGGACGAATCGATCGCTGAACTTGCCAATGGACCCGGGCGTGCGTTCGGGTTTTACGTCCATGTGCCCTATTGCGCAACTCGCTGCGGCTACTGCGATTTCAATACCTACACCGCGGAAGAACTCGGCCCGCGTGTTTCTCGTGCTGACTACGCGCAGACGGCCATGGGCGAGGTTCGATTCGCACGCGGCGTGCTCGCCGACGTCGACCAACCGGTCGACACAGTCTTCTTCGGTGGGGGCACGCCCACGCTGCTTCCTGCGGAGCACCTAATCGCACTGTTGGACGCCATTCGGCACGAGTTTGGTCTCGCCGATGGGGCAGAAGTCACGACCGAGGCCAATCCGGATTCGGTGACACGCGAGTCACTCGCTGACCTCAGGGAAGGCGGATTTACTCGGATTTCCTTCGGCATGCAAAGCGCCTCGCCTCATGTCTTGGCCGTCCTGGAGCGAACGCACACACCTGATCGAGCCCGCGACGCGGTGCAATGGGCCAGGGACGTGGGCTTCGAACACGTCAACGTCGATCTCATCTATGGAACTCCTGGCGAAACCGCGGATGATTTCTCGCGCTCGCTCGACATCGCGATTGCAATGGGTGTGGATCACGTGTCGGCGTACGCCCTGGTGGTCGAAGATGGAACGCGACTCGGCCGCCTGGTGGCGCGCGGTGAAATGCCCGCTCCCGACGATGACGTCGCTGCAGCCCGTTACGAAGTCGCCGATCGACTCCTGACGGAGGCCGGCTTCGAGTGGTACGAGGTGTCGAATTGGACGCGCCCGGGCGGCGAATGCCGACACAACCTCGGCTACTGGTCCGACGGAAATTGGTGGGGGATCGGACCGGGTGCCCATAGTCACGTCGCGGGTGTGCGGTGGTGGAACGTTAGGCACCCATCGGCGTACACGGATCGAATTGCGGCAGGGCAATCGCCAGCACTCGCCAGAGAGGTCCTCACTCCTCAAACGCGTGCGATGGAAAAGATCATGCTTCGGACGAGGCTTCGCGCGGGATTGGCTCTCGACGCCCTGGGTCCCCACGGCCGCGACGCTGCTGCCCGCTCAGCGCTCGATGGACTCATCGATGCGCACGCGTTGAAGACGGGCCGCGTGGTGCTCACGAGGCGCGGGAGACTGCTGGGGGATCGAGTCGTGGGCAACCTCATTGGTCCAACAGAGTGATCTGTCCGGATGAGGGTCGTACTCACCAGCCTGCATCATCCGCCTCGGTGACGAGGCGACACGCCACCCCAACGGACCCTCGGACGTCGCTTCCGGTCGCTTCAGAGTGACACCCTGGCTTTACATGGGCGCGCGACCTGCTCCGGCGAGAAGCGATCGCCTTGGTAAGTCATGACTGGAGGCGCCCGATTGACTGTCGACGACGCGTCGATGCCATCGCCCTCGAAGCACGCGACGGCGGGTACATCGGTCGCTCAATTGGACATGCCGCGTATCACTGACGACGTACGCGGCACCCTTGCCCTGCTCACCGAGGGCGTTCTCATTGTGTCGTTTTCCGGGCACATCGTCGAAGCCAATGACTTGGGTGCTGCCTATCTTGGCTCGACGCGCGAGGCCCTGCTGTCCAGCGACATCGGTTCAGACAGTTTTCAGGTTCGTGACGCTGACGGGATCCCGATTCACGGTGACGAGACGCCCATCGGTCGGTGCCGGCTCACCCGGCTCCGAGTCGCGCGAACAAGGATTGGCATTGACACCGACGAAGGAATTCGGTGGGTGGAGTGCGCTGCAACTCCGATGACTGCCGAGGACGGCGGCGATGTGGTCCTGGCGACCCTGCACGACGTCACGAGTCAGGTGAACGCCGAGAACGCCCTCAAGGAATCCGAACAACTCTTCCGACTTCTCGCCGACTCTGCCGTCGACATCGTGTCGCTGATCGATCCGGACAAGGGATTGGTCTACATCTCACCGGCAATCAAACCCGTACTCGGATTTGAACCGGAAGAAATTGATCGACACGAGTGGAAGAATCACATCCATCCCGACGATCTGCATGTCTTCCAGTCAATGATCGAAGATCGGCGCGCGGGTAGCGACGAGGTATGGGCGACTCTTCGAGCCGTGCACCGAGACGGTCACGCCGTCTGGCTTGAGTTGGTGATGCGGACTCAGGTTTCTGGCGATGACGGTCATGTGCGGATCCTCGCCGTTGGTCGAGATGTCTCAGCCCGGATGAAGGTCGAACAAGCACTGCAGTCCAGCGAAGCCCGGTGGCGCACCGCGTTCGACCACGGACCGACGGGCCAAGCGTTGGTGGGCGCCGACGGCGTACCGGTGGCTGTCAATCGTGCGCTTCAAGTCATCACCGGAGTGACTGAGGGCCAACTGCAGCGCACGCCACTCGTCGATCGGGTCCACCCCACAGATCGACCGTTGCTCATTGCCAGCATCCAAGGCGCCTGGGACGGCGACGAAGATCCGCCCGATGTGGAAGTGCGTATGACCACCGTCGATGAAACCCATCGTTGGGCTCGAGTCAGCGTCGCGCCGGTTCCCGGCGACAAAGGTCAATCGACCTACCTCGTCGTTCAGATTCTCGATGTCGACCAGCAGGTACGCGCCGCTCACCTGCTTCGCCATCAAGCCGCTCACGATTCGCTGACCGGCGTTCTCAATCGAGCAACCCTCACTTCCCACCTGGAATCGGCGTTGAGGCGAGCCCGTTCCGGGTCCTGTGTTGCTGTCTGTTTTGTCGACCTCGATGGATTCAAAGCGGCCAACGACAGCCTTGGACACGCAGCGGGAGACCGTATGTTGGTGACAACCGGCGAGCGACTCGCGCAACGAGCTCGGTCAGGTGACGTTGTCGGTCGACTCGGCGGCGACGAATTCCTCGTGGTGGCAGAGGGACTCCGTGGCCCGCAGGACGCGAACGCGCTGGCCGAACGTCTCCGCGAAGGCTTCATCGAACCCATCGACATCGAGGGTCAGTCCTACGTCTTGAGTGCCTCTATCGGCGTCGCTTTGTCTGATGGTTCCGACGATGCAGCGGCGGTACTGCGGGACGCAGACGCCGCCATGTACGACGCGAAGCGCCGCGGCCGATCGCGCTGGCAACTCTTTGATGACGCTCTTGCTGCTGAGCGAGTGGACCGATTTGCACTTGAGAACGATCTTCGTCAGGCGATGGTCGAAGAACGGCTTCGACTTCACTATCAGCCGATCGTGAGCCTCTCGGACAACTCCGTACACGCATACGAGGCGCTGATGCGCGTGGATCATCCAACGCGTGGCCTCCTGACGCCGGACGCATTCCTTCAGACCGCTGAGGACAGCGACCTCATCGTCCCGATGGGCGAGTGGGCTTGCGACGCCGCGATTCGCGAGGCGGTTCGTTGGGGTGGAGATGAGGGACCGTGGGTGTCGATCAACGTCTCGACCCGTCAACTCAGTGAAGTCGGACTTGCGGACATGGTGACCGGGCTGCTCGAGCGACACGGTATGTCGGCCCACCGACTCGTCCTTGAAGTCACCGAATCAGCGCTGCTAGATCGTCGGGTCGATGGCAGCGATCTACGGCGATTGGATTCCTTGGGCGTACGGATTGCCCTGGATGATTTCGGTACCGGCTATTCGAGCCTTACTCACTTACGGGATCTGCCGGTCAAGGTGCTCAAACTGGATCGCAGTTTCATCGGGAATCTCGGTCGCGATCCTGGGTCCACCGCGATCGTGCGAGCTGTTGTGCAATTGGCTCGTTCCCTGGGGCTTCACACGGTCGCCGAAGGCGTCGAACTTGAAGATCAGGCCGAGCTGCTCAAGTCCTTTGGCTGCGATTCGGCGCAGGGCTACTACTTCGGTCGACCGATCGCCGACCCGCTTCCGTAGCCGCGCACGTACACTGGCACTCGGATTGTGAGAGTGCCAAGGTTTCCAGAGTGCCAAGGCCGAGGTGTGGAGAGAGCCGGTGTCAGACGAACGCAAGCTCGAAGTTCTCCGCGCGATCGTCGAGGACTACGTCGCCACCGGTGAGCCGGTCGGCTCCAAAGTCCTCGTCGAACGGCACAAACTTGGCGTCTCCTCGGCCACCGTCCGCAACGACATGGCAGCGCTGGAAGACGAGGGTTACATCAGCGCCCCACACACCAGTGCGGGTCGCATCCCGACCGACAAGGGCTACCGACTATTCGTCGATCGGCTTAGTCAGGTCAAGCCGTTGTCGCCCCCAGAACGACGAGCCATTCAGACTTTTCTCGACGGTGCTGTCGACCTTGAAGACGTCATGGGCCGCACGGTGCGACTGCTCGCTCACGTCACTCGACAGGTCGCCCTCGTGCAGTACCCCATCTTGAATCGGTCATCTGTGCGACACGTCGAGTTGGTCCCAATTGGATTGACGCGGCTTCTTCTTGTCCTCATTACCGATAC
Organism: Candidatus Nanopelagicales bacterium; assembly: GCA_038244765.1. GTDB lineage: Bacteria > Actinomycetota > Actinomycetes > S36-B12 > JBBRLC01 > JBBRLC01. The sequence goes on from JBBRTC010000045.1 coordinate 4,574, forward strand.
TGGCCGGGTCGAACAACGCATGATCGAACTCGCCGTAGGCGACCATGAGGCAATCCTTGCGGAGTTGCGTTCGCGGCTGAACACGCTGATCTCAGGGAAGCGTTTGTCCGACGTTCCGTCGCTCGTCGACTCGTTCGTCGACGCCTTTCCGCCCGCCGATCACGGTCTGGTGGAGGCCGTCCTGGCCACGCTGCTCGAGACTGTGGTCGAGCGTCCCGAAGAGAGAGTGGTTCTTGGTGGAACGGCCAACCTGACACGCGCACGGGATGAGTTTCCGCTGACCCTGCAACCGGTATTGGAAGCGCTCGAAGAACAAGTGGTGTTGCTCCAACTGCTTGGCGAGGCAGGCGCACCGGATTCCATCAATGTGCTGATCGGTGCCGAGAACACGGTCGAGAGTTTGGCGGGCGCCTCGGTGGTGTCGGTGGGTTACGGGCGAGGCGATGAAGCATTCGCTCAGATCGGGGTTCTGGGGCCGACTCGGATGGACTATCCCGCAACCATGGGTGCCTTGAGTGCGGTCGCGCGCTATGTCGGACGTGCCCTTTCGGAATAAGTCGAACAAACTGATCGAGCAAATCATGACAACGAGCGGGCGGAGCAGCGTGGCGAACGACTACTACGGGATCTTGGGTGTGGGGCGCGATGCGACACCTGAGGAAATCAAGCGTGCCTACCGCAAACTCGCCCGGGAATTGCATCCCGACGTCAACCCCGACGCGGCGACTCAAGAGCGGTTCAAGGAAGTCACGGCGGCGTACGAAGTGCTCTCTGATCCCGAGAAGCGCCAGATGTTCGACTTGGGTGGGGATCCGCTGGGTTCCTCAGGTGCGGGCGGTTTCTCTGGTGACTTCGGCTTCGGCGACATCATGGATGCGTTCTTTGGAACGACCGCGCGTGGCCCGAGATCCCGGATTCGTCGCGGCCAAGACGCCCTCATCCGATTGCAGATCGATCTCGTCGAAGCCGCGTTCGGCACCACTCGAGACATCACCGTGGATACTGCGGTGACGTGTCCCACGTGCACCGGTGAGGGGACTGCGGAAGGTACTCAGGTCGTTGCCTGCACGATGTGTCACGGTCGCGGCGAGGTGCAATCCGTGCAGCGGTCCTTCCTCGGCCAAGTCATGACGGCGCGTCCGTGCCCGCAGTGTCAAGGTTACGGATCGCTCGTTCCTCATCCCTGTCCCGAGTGTTCCGGAGACGGGCGCGTGCGCACTCGACGAACACTGACGGTGAAGATTCCTGCCGGTGTCGACGCTGGGACACGAATTCAACTGACCGGTGAGAGTGAAGTCGGTCAGGGAGGCGGACCAGCTGGTGACCTCTTTGTCGAATTGGCGGTTACCACTCACCCGATTTTCATTCGCCGCGGCGATGACCTTCATTGCAACGTGAGTGTGCCGATGACCGCCGCCGCGCTGGGGTCGTCGCTGGACCTTGAGACTATCGATGTCTCCGAAGATGGCGACGGGTTCGCGATCGTCGCGGTCGATGTCGAACCGGGGACCCAATCAGGGACCGTCATCCGAATGAAGGCGCGGGGGATCCCGCATCTTAGGGGCGCCGGTCGAGGCGACCTTCACGTCCACATTGATGTGGAGACTCCGACAGAGCTCGACGATGTGCAACGCCAGATCCTCGTCGATTTTGCCGCGATGCGAGGCGAAGAGCGTCCGGCCGTACGGGGCCACGATGACCAACACGGTCTTTTCTCCCGTTTGCGGGATGCGTTTACGGGCCGATGAGTGCGGACGTCTACCTGCTCGCGCCACCGGCGTTGGCCCACATCCGCGTCGGTGAACAATTTGAGGTGCGAGGTGATGAAGGCCGCCATGCAGTCACCGTCAAGCGACTGACCGCGGGAGAAACGGTTGAGGTGGTCGATGGTTTTGGCCGGCGGATCGCGGTCGATGTGGTGGACACGGTGGGTAAAGACGTACTCGTCGTGCGTGCTACGTCAATCGTTGATGAACCAACGCCCCTCCCGAGAGTCGTTGTCGTGCAGGCGATCCCCAAAGGTGAACGTGGTGAGGTCGCGGTGGAAACCCTCACAGAGGTTGGCGTCGATGTCATCGTCCCCTGGTCGGCTCAACGATGCGTGACCAAGTGGAATGGTGAACGCGCGGCGAAGGGATTAGCGCGTTGGCGGCGTACGGCGGCGGAGTCCACTAAGCAGGCGCGCCGTTCGTGGATCCCGGAGGTCACCCCGCTCGCGTCCACTGGCGATGTCGTCGCCCTGGTCGTTCAACGAGTCACGAGCGGGGGACGCGCGATCGTGTTGCACGAATCCGCAGTACTGCGGTTGGCGGCGATGGCGCTTCCGTCTCACGCCGATGTTGTGCTCATCGTGGGGCCCGAAGGAGGCCTGACTGATGAGGAACTCGGTGCTTTCGAAACTGCGGGGGCGATGCCGTGTCGTATGGGGCCGTCGGTCCTGCGCACCTCAACGGCCGGGACCGCAGCCGCTGCAGTTGTGCTGGCATCGACGGGTCGTTGGTCGTGACCGGCCAGGCCATGCAGGCCGCGAGGTTGAGTAATGGCAGTATCCCCGCATGACTCATCTCGCCGTTGATGACTGCCTCTTCTGCCAAATCGTTGCCCACGAGGTGCCCGCGCATGTCATTCGGGAAACTGCGTGGACTCTCGCGTTCGCCGATATTGCTCCGCAGGCGCCTGTCCACGTTGTGGTGATTACCAAGGACCATCACGCCACTCTTGAGGAGCTTGCTGGAACTGACCCCGGGCTCTTAGGGACCCTGATGGCCGAAGTGACCGTGGTTGCCGACGATCAAGGTCTCGCTGTCGATGGATACCGCGTGGTGATCAACACAGGTACTGAAGGCGGGCAAACGGTGGGTCATGTTCACGCCCACGTTCTCGGTGGCCGGGCAATGACCTGGCCGCCCGGATAGACCTCACCCTGGCCCTACGATGGATCCCCACGGGTCCGCAGTAGGACCCACTACTGCGTGGAGGGCAGCACGGCCGCTATCGGTCGACCCATGACGAGCACACCAGCTGTCGATGTAAAAATCGTCGTACCCGCCTCTGTGTCTATGGTGGCACTCCTCGGCCCGGGCGATGAATTTCTGCGAGTGATCGAAACGGCGTTCACGGGAACTGACATCTTGGTTCGGGGCAACGAAATAACCGTGACCGGTGCCACCATCGATATCGAACTCGTCCGCGAATTGGTCGCCGAAATGTTGACCGTGATTCGGACCGGACAAGGGCTGACGGCGGAGTCTGTCGAGCGGTTGATCGCAATGAGTCGCCAAGGTTCGGTTGTACGCCCCGCCGAAGTCTTGACTGTAAATATCCTGTCCAACCGAGGCCGCACGATCCGACCAAAAACGCTGAACCAGAAGAAATATGTCGATGCCATCGATGAGCACACCATCGTGTTTGGCATTGGACCCGCTGGTACCGGCAAGACCTACCTCGCGGTTGCGAAGGCTGTCCAGGCGTTGCAGGCCAAGCGCGTGAGTCGAATCATCCTGACTCGCCCGGCCGTCGAAGCCGGCGAACGACTCGGATTCCTCCCCGGAACGCTCAGCGAAAAGATTGATCCGTATCTACGCCCGCTCTATGACGCGCTGCACGACATGATCGACCCTGATTCCATCCCGCGACTGATTACGAGCGGCACGATCGAGATTGCCCCGCTCGCGTACATGCGAGGCCGCACACTCAATGACGCGTTCATCATTCTTGACGAAGCACAGAATACCTCGCCGGAACAGATGAAAATGTTCCTGACTCGCTTGGGATTCGGATCGACGATCGTGGTGACTGGCGACGTGACACAAATCGACCTCCCGGTCGGAACGAACAGCGGACTGAACGTTGTTCAACAAATCTTGGACGGCATTGAGGACGTGCACTTTTCTCGGCTGACGTCCCAAGACGTCGTACGCCACAAACTGGTCGCGCGAATCGTGGATGCGTACGGCGAATTCGAAGCACTCTCGGCCGCCAATGGTCAACGACCCAACTCGACTGGTCGGGGAGCGCGTCGGGGCGGCCGACGATGAGCGTTGAGGTGGCCAACGAATCCGGCGTCTCCATTGATGAGGACCGTGCGGCTGAGCATGGACGGTTCCTTCTCGACGCATTGCGGATGCACCGTCAGTCGGACCTTTCGATTCTCTTCGTTGACGAATCCACCATGAGCGATCTTCATGAAAGGTGGATGGACGAACCGGGTCCCACAGACGTGTTGTCCTTCCCGATGGACGAGTTGCGGCCAACGCCCGACGACGAGGAACCCGAGCCAGGCTTGCTCGGCGACGTGGTCATCTGCCCCCAAGTCGCCGCGCTCCAAGCCGCTGCGGCGGGGCACCGGGTGGAGGACGAACTCGCTCTTTTGCTGACGCACGGGGTATTACACCTTTTGGGTTTCGATCACGCTGAACCCGACGAACACCTGACGATGTTCGGCCTCCAAACTCAGCTGTTGGCTCAATGGCAAGGGCATCTTTCGAATGTTGCTCAAGCGCAACGCGACGAGAGATCGGTCGTTGACGTCGAAGGTAAACCCACGAAAGACCCGCAGTGACCTCGGCAGACCTGTGGCTGCTCGGTACGGCTGCGATTCTGGTGGTCGTCGCGGCATTACTTGTCGCGGCTGAAACTGCTATTGGTCGCGTGTCTCGTAGTCAAGCTGAGGAACTCAATCGCCAAGGCGCCAAAGGTGTGGGTCGGCTCATGTCCGTGGTCAGCGATCGAGCGCGCTACGTCAATGTCCTGCTTCTGCTTCAGTTGTTGGCGTCAACGACTGCGACCGTTCTCGTTGCTGTCGTGTGCGTCAATGCAATTCCCACCAACAAGGCACTCGCGGTCTTGGTCGCCACCGTGGCCATGCTGATTGTCGGCTACGTCGTACTTGGCGTGTCGCCCCGCACGCTCGGGCGTCAACATTCGGGGCGGATTGCTCTCCGGGCGGCCGGAGTTGCGAAGGCGGCTGCTGTGGTTCTGGGGCCATTGGCGAGTTTGCTCATCTTGATCGGGAATGCGGTCACCCCCGGTCGTGGATATCGCGAGGGACCGTTCGCGACTGCGGCGGAATTGCGCGAATTAGTCGATCAGGCGGAAGCGGATCGCGTCATCGAGGATGATGAGCGCCAGATGATTCATTCGGTCTTCGAACTCGGTGACACCATCGCTCGGGAACTCATGGTTCCGCGTACGGAGATGGTCTTCATCGAACGCGACAAGACCCTGCGCCAAGCAATGTCACTGGGGCTTCGCTCTGGCTTCTCCCGCATCCCCGTGATCGGCGAAAGCGTCGACGACGTGGTGGGAGTTGTCTATCTCAAGGATGTAACTCGGCGTACCTTCGAGCACCGCGACGCTGAACGCACCGAACGTGTCGAGTCACTCATGAGGCCCGCTTTCATGGTCCCCGACAGCAAACGCGTCGATGAATTGCTCCGCGACATGCAATATGCCCGCGTCCATATCGCCATCCTCGTCGATGAGTATGGCGGCACGGCCGGACTTGTCACGTTTGAAGACGTCATCGAAGAGATCGTTGGCGAAATCACCGATGAGTACGACGTGGGTCGCCCCGAAGTCGAACAGCTCGCCAACGGCTCCATCCGGGTGAGCTCGCGGCTCCATGTAGAAGACTTTGCTGAATTGATCGGTGCGCACCTCGACGGAGACGTTGAGGGCGTCGACACCGTGGGCGGTCTGATGGGGCGCCGACTCGGGCTGGTGCCTATTCCGGGCGCTCACGTTGTGGTGGAGGGCTGGACGTTGACCGCCGAATCCGTCGCGGGTCGCCGAAATCGAATCGACACCGTCTTAGCAACTCCGCCCCTGACCGACCTCCCCCACCTCACGGGTCTCTCCGGCAACCTTGCGGACGTCGCGAGCACGCGCGGAGTCGATGACGAAACTGACAGCGGCGAGCGCGTTGATGTCTAGTCCCGAGAATCCGAGGGGTCGTGCACAGTCGAGGGCGGATGAAAGTGCCGATGTCGAGTTGTCCCACGAAGACCGCAAATTGGTCACACTGGCTCGCGGCGCCCGCTCACGGGTGGGGGCACCCGAGGGCGCGGCAGTTCGCGACGAAACTGGCAGGACGTATTCGGGGGCGACCGTTTCGCTAGAGACCTTGTCGCTCAGTGCACTTGGGTTGGCAGTCGCGCAAGCAGTCGCGGCCGGGGGCCACCACATTGACGCGGTGGCTCTCGTCACGGGAGGCGAACTCACTGACGACGACCGAAAACTGGTCAAGGAATTCGGCCACGAGTCGACACCGATAGTCTTGGCCGATTCACGAGGGACGGTCAGCGCCGTGCTCTACGGCGACGCGCGGATCCGTGGACACCACCACTAGCGAGCAGCGTTCGTCACATCGGGCGGCGGTGGGCGATGTGGCGATCGCAGCGGTGCTATTCGGTACCACGGGCACCGCTCAAGCGCTGGGACCAAGCGGCACCACGCCACTCACCGTAGGTGCCGCACGCATCGTGATCGGCGGCGGTGCCCTCGTTGCAATTGCGCTTCGTCGCGGTCTGCGAATATCGCTGAAGGCAGTCGTCCGCAGCCCGGCGGGATTGCTCGCAGGGGCGTGTACGGCGATCTATCAACTCCTCTTCTTCGTGGGCACGGCCCGAGCGGGTGTGGCCACTGCAACCGTCATCACCATCGGATCGGCACCGTTGCTGACCGGCCTACTGGGTGCGGTGTTTCTGCACTACCGAGTGTCGCGCGTCTGGATGGTTAGTACTGCCATCGCTGTCACCGGTCTCGTACTTCTTGTGGCAGGAGGCTCATCAGGCGGGCTGGCAAATGTGCTGGGCCTACTTGCTGCTCTCGGGTCCGGAGCCGGCTATGCCGGTTACACGCTGGCTGGCAAGTTTCTCATTGACAATGGCGTGGACTCGCTCGCCGTGATGGCCGCGAGCTTTGGTCTTGGCGGCGTACTGCTCCTGCCCGTTCTCGTATTCGGAGGGTCGTCCTGGATCGCGAGCGGTTCGGGACTGGCGTTGGCGTTGTACCTCGGACTCGTACCGACCGCGGCCGCGTACATCCTGTACGGCAAGGGATTGACCGTTTTGCCGGCAAGTACCGTGGCGACTCTGGTCCTGATCGAGCCTGTCGTCGCTACGGTTCTGGCAGTTGTGGTCGTGGGTGAGCGGTTGACGCCGCTTGCCTGGGTGGGAATCGCGCTGGTGCTGTTTGCGATCTCCCTTATTGCCCGAGCCTCGATGGCTCCCGCCGGCTCGATTCCGAGCGGCCGTAGGACAGGATCACCTGCGTGACCGGGCCAGCAAACTCAGGCGGCGCAGACCCAAGACCCGCGCATCGATTCGGCTTCGCCTGCTTTGTGGGTCGGCCCAACGCGGGCAAGTCCACCCTCACCAATGCCTTGGTGGGTGAGAAGGTGGCGATCACGTCATCGCGACCACAGACAACTCGACACTCGGTGCGCGGGATCATCACCCGACCCGACGCCCAACTTGTGCTGGTGGACACGCCTGGCCTTCACAAGCCCAAGACTTTGCTCGGAGAACGACTCAATGCCGTCGTTCGCGAGACTTGGGCTCAAGTGGACGTGATTGCCATGTGTATCCCGGCGAATGAACCGGTGGGCCGCGGCGACGAATTCATCGCGCGGGAATTGAGCGAAATCCGGCGTACGACCAAGATCGCAATCGTGACAAAAACCGACACAGTTGATTCGCGAACGCAGGCCGAACGGCTACTTCAAGTCGCTGAACTCGGGGCAAAGTCCAGAATCGAATGGGCTGAAATCATCCCGGTGTCTGCGGTGGCTGGCTCGCAGACCGATTTGCTGATCGACTTACTCGTTGCTGCGTCGCCGGACGGACCCGCGATGTACCCCGAGGGTGATCTGACCGATGAACCAGAACTGGTCATGATCGCAGAGTTGATTCGTGAGGCCGCGCTCGAAGGCGTACGCGACGAGTTGCCTCACTCGATCGCGGTGGTTGTCGAAGAAATGCAACTGCGCGAGGACCGGCCCACCGAGAGGCCGTTGATGGATGTCCACGCGATCATCTACGTCGAGAGGCCATCGCAAAAGTCGATCGTGATCGGTGCCGGCGGGGCTCGCCTCAAGCACGTGGGCACGTCAGCGCGCGGCCAGATTGAGCGACTATTGGGTACGCCGATTTACCTCGACTTGCGGGTGAAGGTTGAGAAGGATTGGCAGAGGGATCCCAAAGCATTGCGCCGCTTGGGTTTCTAGGTCTCGTCGACAAGATCCGCGGGAATGTCATCTGCGGACGGCATTGCCGCTGCCCCGGCCCGCCCTACATCGCGATAGCCCACGCGGCGATAAATCTCCGCAGTGGCTTCGTCGGCGGCGGACAGGAAGATCAGGTCGCAGCCGCGCGCGCGGGCGACCTCGGTAAGGGCTGCGGTGATGGCCGTCCCCAGACCCTTGCGCCGTGCGCTTGGCAAGGTCCCGATTCCCGTGACCTCGGCTGCCGAAAAGGTGACTCCGTCGCGATCCACGATTGAAGCAACCGGCTGAATTGAGCCCGCCGCAACGGTGCCCCGGTCATCCTCGGCGATCACAAGATCTGTTCGACCCTCGGTTAGTCGGGAGAGTAAGTGCGCAGCGTGTCCGGCTGGATCGGCGCTGGCGATCCTGTCCGCAGCTTCGCGATCAGACAGTGGTGGACTGTTTTCTGCGTCAGGGATGGGCTGGGGATGAAAATCCGTAAAGGCGATTTGAGTGACGGCGTGCGCCATAGCGACATCGTGAGCGACTCCGGGGTCGCCCACGGTGGGAACTCGGACGCGATAGCCGTCGGGTTGCAGGGCTGCGCGCGACGCCGCCGGGTCGAAGACCAAGAGCGGATGCAACGTCACCGACATCCCGGCGGTTCGAGCAGTGTGGGCGAGGCTGGGGTGAAGCTCATGTACCCATTCGATGGAAGGTTCCATGGCGTTCTGCCGCGCTGCTTCGATTGCCCGGTGGACGTCCTCGACTCTGATCGATGAGTTTGTTTCCCGGGTCGGGCGTGCGTAGTAAGGCCACACGCTGCGGGAGACAAACAGGGTGAGCGGACCAAGATCAATCGTGTCGGCGTTGGAACGAGGAACCGCATCGAGGTAGGCGTCGATGCGCTGGAGAAGGGCGAATTCGGCCGATCCTTCCTTCTGGCCCGACGCTTCAACTGCGCCGGGAGCGGGATAGTGACTCGGCACAGGGCCTCCGCGTGGGATTGGTGTGGTGGTGAAGTAGGGCTGAAGCTGGCCGAGGTGGGGCTGGCCGAGGTGGGTTGGTGCGACGCGAAGGTACTCGCGGGGGAGAGAATCCCCTAGTGAGTTTGTATCGAGATGAAGGCATTGTGCTGCGGACCCATAAATTGGGCGAGGCCGATCGAATCATCACGCTGCTCACGCGTGATCATGGCAAAGTTCGTGCCGTTGCCAAAGGCGTACGCCGAACCAAGTCAAAATTCGGGTCCCGGCTCGAACCTTTCTCTCACGTCGACGTCCAGTGCTACATCGGACGCTCTCTCGATGTTGTCAACCAAGCGGAGTCCCTGCGTTCGTACGGTTCGGACCTCGTTGGCGATTATGCGCGCTACACGTCGGGGCAAGTGATGCTGGAAACCGCCGAAAGGATGGTCCCGGAAGAACGGGAACCCACGGTGGCGCAATACCTTCTCCTCGTTGGTGGCCTACGCGCGCTGGTCAGCGGTGAGCATGACGCCGACCTCGTACTGGATGCCTACCTGTTGCGCTCCTGCGCGATAGGCGGTTACGCACCATCGTTCGACGAATGCGTTCGATGTGGTGCACCGGGGCCACATCGCTTCTTTCACGTTCCCAGTGGAGGGGCCTTGTGCCTCAAGGATCGGACGCCTGGTTCAGCCACTCCCCGACCTGAGACGTTGGCCCTGTTGGCTGCGTTGTTGTCGGGCGGGTGGGACGTGGCTGATGCCAGCGACCCGCGCGCCCGTCGGGAAGGGAACGGCATCGTCGCGGCGTACGTTCAGTGGCATCTAGAACGCGGCCTGCGGAGCTTGCCTTTCGTCGAGCGCGGTGTCTTCACCCGACGGCCGGTTGAGGTTGAACTGGACCTCGATCGCCGCGTCGACATTCGTACTCCGTCAGGCACGATGGGATTAGACGTCCAGATTCCCTCAACGGTTGGTGTCGACAGTGAATTTCGGGTCGAGTGAGCCCGGCTGCGATTCCGTATCCGGATTTGCACCGATCGCGGGTCCTCCCCAAAGAGACCCGCCGCGGCTGAGACGATGAGTCAGTGCGTCGACGCAAACTGGTAGCCCCCCCGAAACCACATCCGCTCGGTGTGGTGGCGCCGGCGATTCCGCCGGATCTTGTTCCTCGTCACGTTGCCTTGGTGATGGACGGAAATGGTCGTTGGGCCAAGGAGCGCGGTCTGCCTCGGACTGAGGGTCACTCCGCTGGGGAAGCGAGTCTGTTGGACTGCGTTCACGGCGCCATCGAATTGGGTGTCGGGTGGATTTCTGCGTACGCGTTTTCCACCGAGAACTGGAAACGCTCGCCCGATGAAGTTCGCTTCCTCATGGGTTTCAACAGAGACGTGATCCGTCGCCGTCGTGATGAGATGCACGAACTCGGCGTGCGGGTTCGGTGGGCGGGTCGACGCCCGAAACTCTGGAAAAGCGTGATCGACGAGTTGGAAACCGCCGAGGAACTGACCCGCAACAACAAGGCTCTGACTCTGACGATGTGCGTGAACTACGGCGGTCGCGCTGAGATCGCGGATGCGGCCGCCGCCCTGGCGCGAGAAGTACAAGCGGGGCGAGTCAATCCCGACAAAATCGATGAGCGGGTCCTTGCTCGTTACCTCGATGAGCCGGAGATGCCGGATGTCGATCTATTCATCCGTTCCTCCGGCGAGCAACGCACCAGCAACTTTCTGTTGTGGCAATCGGCGTACGCCGAGTTTGTCTTCGTGCCGACTCTGTGGCCGGACTTCGACCGACGGCACCTGTGGGCCGCCTGCGAGCAGTACGCCGCACGCGATCGACGTTACGGTGGAGCCAGACCCAACTTCTTCGCCGTGGACGACTCGGGAAACGAATGAGCGATCAGTTGTCGTCCTCGAGTGACGTGACCAACCCGGATCCGGTCTCTGCGTCCACGAATGCCGGTCCCGCGAGTTCTGACCCGACGAACTCCAACCCTTCGAGCCCGAGTCCTCAGAGCAAGTGGTCGTTTGGGTCCCTCGAGGTCCTCACCATCGGCCTGGTGGTGCTCATCCTGGGTCAGCGGTGGATCGCGTCCTGGTTTACCAGTCCCGAATTGCGCACGGCAGCAACAGTTTTCGTCTCCATCGTCGTCCAGGCAATTCCATTCCTCGTTCTCGGCGTCGTGCTCTCGGGGTTGATCGCGGCGTACGTTCCGCCCTCGTTCTTCGTCAAGGTGTTGCCGAAACGCCCCGCTCTTGCAGTTCCAGTCGCGGGCGTGGCGGGAGTATTGCTGCCCGGATGTGAGTGTGCGTCCGTTCCTGTCGCGGGTGGATTGATGGCACGTGGTGTCGCGCCCGCGGCCGCGCTCACGTTTCTATTGTCGAGCCCGGCCATCAATCCCGTCGTCATCGTTTCGACCTTCGTCGCGTTCCCTCGCAACCACGAAATGGCTCTCGCTCGGTTGCTGGCGTCGCTACTGGCCAGTGTCCTGATGGGTTGGTTGTGGTTGAGATTCGGTAAGGGCGAGTGGCTCAAGGTTCCGGCCCGCGATCACCTGCTCGGTTCGTCGCGGTTCCAATCCTTCCGGCAGGTCGCTGCTCACGACTTCCTTCACGCGGGTGGCTTTCTTGTGATCGGGGCTTTCGCTGCCGCCGTACTCAATGTGTTCATTCCGACCGAATGGCTTCAAGCGGTTGCTGATCGGCCGGCGCTTTCCGTCGTGGCTTTGGGATTGCTTGCAGTCGTCCTGTCAGTGTGTTCGGAGGCTGACGCCTTCGTCGCAGCGTCACTGACGCAATTTTCACTGACTGGACGACTCGCATTTCTCGTCGTGGGACCCATGGTCGACATGAAGCTGTTTGCCCTGCAGGCAGGGACCTTTGGACGTCGATTCGCAGTACGATTCGCGCCCACCACGTTCGTCGTCGCCGTGATGTGCGCGTCGTTGATCGGCTGGTGGTTGCTGTGACGCGCGAGGTGCAAGCAGTCGTGCTCGTTTTTGTCGGCGGTGCGATTCTCCGCATTACGGCCAGCGACACCTACCTTCGGTACGTCAAGGAATCGCTGCGTCCGTGGTTGTTGGCCTCCTCAATCATTTTGATTGGGCTGGGACTGCTCGCTTTGCTTGACATTGTCCGTGAGTCGCGTCGCGAGCAAGCGGGTCTGAGTGTGCAAGGCGCGGCCGAACGGGGCCACCTTGGTGACGACTCTCGTGGTGGCAATCCTGATGGTGGTGGGCCTCGTCTAGACGGCGAGCCGGACCTCAACGACGGCGAGGATGATTCCTCTAGCCACCATCATGCTCACGGGCCGAGTCGAGCGGCGTGGCTGTTGCTGCTTCCGGTGCTGGCAATTTTTCTGGTGGCTCCGCCAGCCCTGGGGTCATACACCGCGAGTCGGCAGGTTGCGGTCGTAGCTGCACCGGGATCGGACGCCCAACTACCTACGTTGCCGCCGGGGGACCCGGTGCCTGTCCTCGTCTCGGACTATGCGCTGCGGGCGGTGTGGGATAGCGGCAAAACGCTCGAAGGCAGAAACATCTCCATGACCGGATTCGTATCGCCGGGGAAGAACGGCAAGTGGTACCTGACGCGGCTCACTTTGACGTGCTGCGCGGCGGATGCCATTGCGGTGAAGGTTCTGCCAATCGATGCGCCGTCAGCACCGCTCCCGGATACCTGGGTGACGGTGACGGGGTCGTGGGTTCCCGGCGGCGGGACAAACAATCCGAATGCCATCCCCTGGTTCAAAGTGGCATCGATGAAAGTCGTCGGGCAGCCCGACAACCCGTACGAATAGGGCCGTACCAAACCCCAGTTGATCATGGAGATATGCACGGCATTCGGCGAAAAAGCGTGCAAATCTCCATGATCAACTGGGGTTGCGAGAGGTTGCGCAGGCGTTGCAGCGACCGAAGATTTCTAGAGTGTGTGACACGTCGACGTATCCGTTCTCGGTTGCGACGGAGTCCGCCCACTTCTCAACCTGTGGGCCTTCAACCTCCACCGTACGTCCGCAATCTCGGCAGACGAGGTGGTGGTGGTGCGCGTCACCGATGCAACGGCGGTACACCGTCTCGCCGTCCTCGCGCAGGATCGTGTCGACGTCGCCAGATTCGGCTAGAGCCTGCAGAGTGCGATAGACGGTCGCGAGCCCGACGTTTTCGCCGCTTTCACGCAGCGAAGAGTGCAACTCTTGTGCGCTATGAAATCCCGAGACCGAGTCGAGAACACTAGTGACCGCCTTGCGTTGACGAGTGGTGCGCAGGCCCGAGAGTTGAGGTGCTCGGCGCTGATCGTCGTCGGTGGCCTTTGACGGGGTCATGCGACTCATGGTTGCACCACTGAGGGAGCTATTTCGCGAGTCAGCTGATTGGTTCCCGGTGTTGTTTCGGCATGATCGTGAGTTGTGCGGCGATGCCGACGGACGGGGACGGCGAGGACGGCGCACAGTCCAAAGAAACCGAGGGCAAGGAAAACGATCGCTGGTCCAGGCGGAACATCGAGATAGAACGATCCAGTGAGGCCGAAGACGCAACTCAGTACGCCGATCAGCACACCGAGGATCGCGGTCGTACGAAATCCGCGGGTGAGTTGCTGAGCCGCGGCGATAGGCACGATCATGATGGCGCTTACCAAGAGCAAGCCGACCGTGCGCATCCCCACAACGACAGCCAACGCAGCCATGACGGTAATGACCATGCTGATTGTGGTGACGCGAATTCCTTGAGTTCGAGCGAGATCGGAGTCGAGCGACAACACGAACATTTCGCGTCCCAGGATGGCGAGAACTCCCAAGATCACGAGCACCGCGATCCCAAGTGCCACCAGATCGGAGGCCCCAACAGTCGAAAGGGACCCAAACAGGTACTGGTTCAACGCCGTGGACGATTTGCCGCCTGCCAGTGAGGTAAACATGACGCCACCCGCGATGCCGCCGTAGAAAATCAATGCAAGGGCCACGTCGCCGGCCGTACGCGATCGCGCTCTGATGATTTCGATGATGACAGCGCCGATAGCAGCCGCGGCGAGAGCGGTGGGTACGGGCGCTGAACCGAAGAAGAACGCGAGACCCACGCCCATCAACGCAACATGA
>JBBRTC010000046.1:0-18087 GCA_038244765.1 Candidatus Nanopelagicales bacterium
GGTGGTGGTCTTACCGTTGGTGCCCGTGACGCACAACCAGGGTGCCGGTTTGTCGATAGGCCGAAGTCGCCACGCGAGTTCGAGTTCTCCCCACACGGGGACCCCAGCGCGAATCGCCGCGTCAATGATCGCAGCGCTGGGGCGTAGTCCCGGCGACACGACCAGGACGTCCAACCCGTCGGGGAGAGTGTCGCCGTCGCCGAGACGTACCGAGACCTCCAGAGTTTCCAAGATGGTGGCTCGTTCGCGTTGCGTTGGCCCGTCGCTGGCGTCCACTACCTGTACCGCGGCACCGAGTTGCATCAGCGCGTCGGCGCAGGCGTACCCGGCGATCCCGAGTCCGGCGACTCCCACTCGGAGTCTCGACCAATCCGAGTCTCGATCAAACGACGCGACGTTGGTACTCGTGGTCATGACGCAATCGATTTCATGCCTTGCGAACCCACTCGGCGTAGAACAGTGCGAGGCCGCCGGCGATACAGAGTCCCTGGATGATCCAAAAGCGGACCACGATTTGAATTTCAGGCCAACCCAGCATTTCGAAGTGGTGATGTAGCGGCGCCATTCTGAACATCCGCTTTCCGGTGAGTTTGTAGGACCCCACTTGACCGATCACGCTCAGAGCGATGATGACGAAAAGACCCGCAAACAGGGGCAGCAGGAGTTCGGTCTTCGTCATGATCGCCAGCCCGCTGATCGCACCACCTAGCGACAGTGACCCGGTGTCACCCATGAAGATGCGTGTGGGTGAGGTGTTCCACCAAAGAAAGCCGAAGCAGGCGCCGGCGCAGGCGGCCGCAAAGATAGCCAAATCAAGCGGGTCACGTACTTCGTAGCAATGGTTGAACACACCAAAGGAGCAGTTCTGGCCGTACTGCCACACCGACATCAACGTATAAGCCACAAAGGTCATCACGGCCGCACCGCACGCCAGGCCGTCAAGGCCGTCAGAGAGGTTGACGGCGTTGCTGGTCGCGGTGACGAGGAACCAAATCCAAATCAGGAACAGCGCCAGCGGCAGGATGACCGCAGTGTCGCGGACGAATGACAACGCCATCGACGCCGGCGTCTGTCCGGTGTTGTCCGCGAATCGAATGGCCAACAGCGCAAACGTCACGGCGGCCCCAGCTTGGCCGACCAACTTCGTGCGGGCTCGGATACCTGTCGATCGTTGCCGGAAAATCTTCATGTAGTCGTCGGCGACACCGACGGCCCCTAGCCCGACCATGAGTCCCAGCGCCAAGATCCCTGAAGCGGCCGGTGGTCGCCATGCGATCAGATGCGTCGCGGCGTAGCCGACAACGACGGCGACGATGATGGCCAGTCCGCCCATCGACGGCGTACCGCGCTTACTTTCGTGGTCGGGGTAGCGCTCATCCACAGTCGACTCACGAATCGCTTGCGAATAGCCCTTGCGTCGAAGCAGGGCGATGAGTACGGGAGTGCCGAGCAACGTCATCACGATCGCGATACCGCCCGCGAGTACGACCAGTCTCACCTGGGAGTCTCCGACTCTCCACGACGTGCAGCGGGTGCGGCGGGTGCGGCGGGTGCGGAGAGCAAGTCTGCGGCGACCCGCTCAAGTCCGACCGAACGTGACGCCTTGATCAGGACCACGTCACCCGGCCGTGTCGCCGATTCGAGGAGGTCCGACGCGGCGGCGACATTGAGAACGTGCACGATCGCCTCCTCATCAAGTCCGGCTCCCCGAGCGCCGTCGAGGAGGCAGCGAATCCCCTCGTCATCACCAACGACGACGAGATGGGCAACCCCCATCTCTACCGCGAGAGCCCCCACCCGTCGGTGAGACTCGCCGGAGGTGGGCCCAAGCTCACGCATTTCGCCCAGCACAGCCCACGTGCGACGGCCCTGCGCCATCACCTGCAATGCCTTCAGGGCGGCGTCCATCGATTCGGGGTTCGCGTTGTAAGCATCATTAATGACCGTCACCCGACCCGGCGACGTCGATACCTCCATTCGCCACGCACTGCGCTGAACAACGCGGGACAGGGCGCCCGCGATGTCAGCGAGTTTCTGACCCAGACCGAGGGCGACACCTGCGACGGCCAGCGCGTTGGAGACCTGATGCTCACCAATCAGCGCCAGTGACACCTGCGCTCGCTCGCCGTTGTATTCGAGCTCAAACGTCGGGCGACCTAACCCATCAAGACGTACCTCACTCGCTGAGACCTCACCCCGCGTGCCGAAAGTCATCACCCGCGCCGTCGATCGCTCTGCCATGGCTGCGACGCGCGAATCATCTGCGTTAAGCACAGCCACACCCGAGGGCGCACAGGCCGCAACCAGTTCGCCCTTGGCTTGCGCGATGATCTCTCTGGTGCCGAATTCACCGACATGAGCGCTACCCACGTTGAGAACGACCGCCACGTCGGGGCGTGCGATGGAACAGAGGTACTCAATGTGCCCAAGTCCGCGCGCACCCATCTCGAGGACCAAGAATTCGGTCTTCGTATCGATGGCCAAAACGGTGATGGGAACACCGACCTCGTTATTGAACGATCCGCTCGGCGCGATCGTCGGACCGACTTCGGCCAGTACCTGCGCCAGCATGTCTTTGGTTGTCGTCTTCCCCGAGGAGCCAGTAATCGCAATCACGGTGCAGGACGACTTTGATCTGACCTGATGAGCGATCTGGCCCAACGCCACGATTGTGTCGTCAACTACGACGAGATGACTCGTCGATGCGCGGGCATCGGCGGTGAATCGCCGCGACACCACAGCCGCCACGGCTCCACGCGCCAGCGCAGCGTCGACGAAGTCGTGGCCGTCGAAGGAATCTCCGGCGATCGCGACGAATAGATCGCCAGGCGACGTAGTCCGGGAGTCGATGCTCACACCAGTAATCACTATCGCTGCTAGATCGTCAGCGGTGGCGAAGGGGGTGACCGCTGACAAGGCGCCTCTGGTCGCCTCAACGACTTCGTCGAGCGTGACGTCAATCATGAGGTCACGCCCGTGCGAGCTTCGCGCAGGATTTGCTCTGCTGTTTCCCGGTCATCAAAGTGGGTGATCTCGCCTCGTATTTCCTGACCCGTCTCGTGACCCTTGCCCAGAATCGCGACAACGTCTCCGGATTTCGCGCCGGTCAAGACGTAAGCAATGGCGTCGTGACGGTCGCCTATTTCAATCGTGGGGGCACGGACATCACGAGGCACCGATGTCACGCCGCTAAGAACATCACGGCGAATTGCAGCGGGGTCTTCTGAGCGTGGATTGTCATCGGTGATCACCACGGCATCGGCGAGTTCGGCCGCTACTGCCCCCATGAGGGGTCGTTTCGCTGAGTCTCGATCGCCACCACACCCGAGTAAGACCCAGAGTCGGCCACCGTTGACGCTCGGTCTCAATGCACTCAGTACGCGACCCACTGCGTCGGGAGTGTGGGCGTAGTCGACGACCACGGCGAAGTCTTGACCGACCTCGATTCGCTGCATGCGTCCGGGGACCCCGACGGCGTGTGAGAGTCCCTCGGCGACGGCGCCGACGTTGTAACCCGCAGCGACCAATGCCACTAGCGCGCCGAGCGAGTTCGCGACGTTGAATCGACCGGGCATCGCCACCCGCAGCGTCACTCCGATACCACCAGGACCGAGGACATCCACATGAGTCGTGCCAGCGTCGTCGGTGGACACGTTGCTGACGTACCAGTCGGCGTCGGCGTCAACGGCGTACGTGGTGATGTCGAGAACAGATCCACGGGCGAGACGCTGACCCCACTCGTCATCGACACAGATGACACCGAGTTCGCTGCGAGCCGGGGTGAACAGGTCGGCTTTGGTGGCGTAGTACTCCTCCATGGTGTGATGAAAGTCCAAATGGTCCTGCGTCAGACCGGTAAAGACGGCCACCCGAAATCGAGTTCCATCCACGCGACCCAAGGCCAGCGCGTGACTCGACACCTCCATCGCCACGGCGGTCACATCACGCTGTTTCATGACGCCAAGCAGCGCTTGAACTTCAGAGGCCTCCGGGGTCGTGCGCACCGACTCGATCGGCAGGTCGCCTGCGTGTGAGCCGACGGTGCCGATCAAACCTGTTGACACGCCATGACGCGTGAGCGCTGAGTCGATGAGATGTGCGACCGTCGTCTTGCCGTTCGTTCCGGTAATACCGATGACGGTCATCGCGTCAGAAGGATTGCCGTAAACACTCGCCGCGATCTCTCCAAGCAGCGCTCGAGGATCTCGAGTCACCAGCACCGGTACCCCAGATTGAACTGCTCGCCTCAGGCCGGCTGGATCGGTGATGATCGCCGCCGCCCCGGCGTGACGAGCGTCGGAGGCAAAGTCAGCTCCGTGCATCACGAAGCCACGAATCGCGGCGTACAAATCACCGGGCAACACCAGTCGTGAATCGTGAGTGACGCCAGTGATCTGTACGTCAGCACAACTGGCAAGGTCGTCGACGTCCAGGCCGTGACGCACTACGCGTACGCCAGCCGGGTCGAATCGCTGACACACCTGCACGATCTCCGACAGCGAGCGCGGCTGAGGATCTGGACGCCATTGGGCGAGCACGTTGACGAGGCTACCTTTGTGAGTCAGGACGGGTGGACCAGCGACACTCGATCCGCCGCATCGCCGCGCGAATCACCACGTCAAACGAAGGTGCGGAGATCGGCGACCGGTCGGAGGGATTCGCTGATCCTGCAACGCAAAAGTCATGATTTGTTTGAAGACCGGGCCGGCGAGAACTCCACCGAAGTGCCCGTTGCGAGGGTTCTGCAGGGACACCGCCACCACGAGGCGTGGGGCGTCCGCTGGCGCCATTCCGATGAAGGACGCGACGTAGCCCTTGTAGCAGGAGCAACGAGGATCCACCCGGAAGGCCGTACCTGTCTTGCCGGCGACGCGATATCCAGGGATACGAGCCATCGGGGCGGTTCCTTCGTTGGATACCGCTGACTCCAACATTTCACGGACCATGCGAGCCGTGGCCGCCGACACCACCCGAATAGATTGCGACGGGCTAGGAGCGACGACGCTGCCGTCGGCGTTGACGTAACCCGAGACCAAAGACGGCGAGACGCGGACACCATCGTTTGCGATTGTCGCGTAAACACTCGCTGCCTGTACGGCGTTGAGCGACAAGCCCTGACCGAAGGCGATCGTCGGGAATGAGGTCCCCGACCATTGCGCCGGGTCGGGAAGCAGACCCCGGTTCTCACCGGGGAACTGCAAGCCAGTTGGTTCAGCGATTCCGAACCTCTTGAGGTAGCTGTACAACGCGTTGGGCCCGATGCGTTCCGAGGCCAGGATGGTGCCAATGTTGCTGGACTTTGCCAACACCCCCGCCAATGTCAGCCGCAACGTGCCGTGCGGGTTGTGGTCGTGAAAAATCTTCCCCGCGCGCGTCAACGTCGGCGGGACGGTGATCTGCGTTGCGGCAGTGGCCTTGTGCGATTCGATCACGGCGGCCATGGTCATAACTTTGCTGGTCGAACCGGGTTCGTAGGCATCGCTGAGCGCGCGATTGCCGCGGTCGGCCTGTGCGGTTTCGGCCGGACGATTCGGGTCGAAGGTGGGAACGTCGGCCAGCGCAAGAATTCGGCCCGTGCGGGTATCCATAACGACCGCGGTTCCGCTATCGGCGCCGGCGGCGCTAACGGCGTCAGCCAACGATTGTTGTGCCATCCACTGAATGTCACGATCGACAGTGAGCCGCACGCTGGTTCCCGGTACCGCTTCAGTGCCGCTTTGGGTGCCGGTGGGGATTTGACGCCCACCAGCAGCACGTTCGTAGGTCAGCGAACCATCCTGTCCCGCGAGTTCACTTTCGAGGCCGTACTCCAGTCCCCCGAGTCCGCGTCCATTCGCACCCACGAAACCGACGACGTTGGCGGCAACAGCACCGGCGGGATAGACCCGCACCGTGGTCCGTTCACTAAAGACGCCCGGAACGCCGAGCGCTTCAATCCGGTGCCACAGCGCCGGTGTCACCGCCTTGGCCAAATAGACGAAGCGTCGCGTCCCCACCAGTCGGTCACGTAGGTCGTTAGCCGGAATCCCCAACAGCTTTGCCAGTTTCGCAGCGCTCGCAGTCGGGTTCTTGACGAGGGTCTGATCAACGGTGACGTTGCGCGCTTCGACTGTGGTCGCCAGTGGTACGCCTTGAGCGTCGTAGATGGTGCCTCGTACCGCCGGCAGATCGACGGTGTGAAGCAAGTCGGCCTGAGCGCGTTGCGCGAGTGGCGCCGCGTTGACGACCTGGATGTCCACCAACTTTGCGACATAGACGCTCGTGATCATCGCCATCAGGACAAGAGCAACGCGAAGTCGCCGGCTCGGATCACCGCGTCGGTGGCGGCGAACCTGCTTTGGTTTGGCAAGGGGGCGACGAGGGACCGGTCGAGCGTTTCCGCGGCTGCGATGCACCTGTTGTGACTGAGAGGCTCTCGATTTTACTTGTGTTGCGGACCCTGAACGTGTGCGAGGCTGAGGCGAAGTTGTCGGCCTAGGTCGAGCCGATGTCCGCGGTGGAGAATCGATGCTCACCAGCTCCTCACCCCGTGTCCGATGGCGGGCGGATTCGGTGGCGGCGATGAGTGGGACGTCGTTGTTGTTGGTACCGAGGTAGCAGGTGGCGTGGTCGCGGCCTTTGTCGGTGTGGCCTTTGTCGGTGTGGTCGTACCGGTGGTCGTGGCGACCGCGGCGCTGGACTGCGTGGCGGCCGGCTTAGGTGCGGCGGGCGGTTTCGGAAGTACGGCAGGCAGTGCGGTGCCGAGGATCTTTCCGTCGCGTAGACGCAGGAACACCGGACTTGTCACCGGAATCATTCCCAGCATCGCGGCCTTGCGCGCCAATACCTGCGGTGACTGGCCCTCGGTCACGGTCTGCAAGAGCGTCTGCTCTTGATCGCTGAGCGCCTGTCGCTGTTGCTGAAAATTCTGAAGTTCAAACGCGCCCTGGCCGAGAGCGGTGTTGAGCAACAGCAACACGATCATTCCCAGGACCAACAAGGCCATCACCATCGCGACGAAAATGCCGACCCCGGCGCGGGCGGAGGGATCGAAGTCGGGAACCAACATCACGCGCGAGGAGGGGCGTCGGCCGCGGGTCGGCTTGCGAGAAAGTTCCTGGCGCTCCTGCTGACTGTTCGGGTCGCGATCTGATCGGGAGCGCGGTACCGCTTCGCCTCGACGAATGGTCTTCTCGGCGCCACCAGCGCGGCGGGCCGCTCGGTCGCGCGCTGGCGCGATTTGGGCACTCATGCGGCGTCTCTCACTCGTTCGATCGCGCGCAGTCGCACCGACGCCGCTCGCGGGTTGGCCTCGATCTCTTCGACCTTTGCTTTCTCAGCGCCGCGAGTGAGCAATCGAAACTGCGGTTGCAACTCGTCAGGGACGACGGGCAGGTCGCGCGGCGCAGTCGACGTTGATGACGTAGCGAAGAACCGCTTCACGATGCGGTCTTCCAGTGACTGGTAAGACATGACAACGACACGCCCACCGACCCGGAGCCTTTCCACCGCACCGGGCAGTGCGGCTCGCAAGGAATCGAGTTCGCCGTTGACCTCGATTCGCAAAGCCTGGAAAGTGCGCTTGGCCGGATTGCCGCCGGTGCGTCGAGCTGCCGCTGGGATGGACTCCCTGATCACATCAACGAGTCGTGCACTGCGGTCGAAGGGGGCAATCGCGCGTTCACGAATGACGCGTTGGGCGATACGCCGCGCGAACCGCTCCTCGCCGTATTCGAACAGCACGCGAGATAGTTCGTCAGCGGAATAGGTGTTGAGAACGTCGGCCGCTGTTGCACCGCCGGTGGCGTCCATTCGCATGTCGAGCGGCGCGTCGTGGGAGTACGCGAACCCGC
This sequence comes from Candidatus Nanopelagicales bacterium, assembly GCA_038244765.1. Taxonomy (GTDB): domain Bacteria; phylum Actinomycetota; class Actinomycetes; order S36-B12; family JBBRLC01; genus JBBRLC01. Next base: position 7,833 of record JBBRTC010000046.1, read on the forward strand.
GCTCGGTCAGGTTGAGTTGCATCGACGAAACGCCGAGATCAAAGAGCACACCGTCGATGCGGGTGAGTCCCAGGCGGGTCAGCACGTTGGGGAGTTCGTCATAGACCGCGTGCACCAGCGTGATTCGCTCGGCGTACGGCGCCAGCCTTTCGGTGGCGAGCCGCAAGGCGTCAGTGTCTCGGTCCAATCCGACGAGGCGAACATCTGGAAATGAATCGAGCAACGCTTGGCTGTGCCCGCCCAAACCTAAAGTGGCGTCTACGACGATGCTGCCCGGCTGCGCGAGTGAGGGTGCCAACAAGGCAAGGCACCGCTCTCGTAGGACCGGCACGTGAACCGCCAACCCAGCATCCGCCCGCGTCGAAACACGCTCGAAATCAACAGATTCAGCGCGTTCGGGATCGGACGGACAAGGCACGAGACAGATCAACCGAGCCGGGTCACGAGCGACGCGGTCATGGCGAGCGCCCCGCACGTCAAAGTCAACGACGCGAGGACCGCACCGAGACGCCCAGACATGACAAGGGCGCGGCGGTGATTCGCCAGGTTGAGCGTCGGGCGCCACGAAGTACGACCGCGATTCATCGCCGATGTCGGCGGATAGAGGTGTTGCGTAACGCCCATTTCGACCCTCCATTTCGACCCTGCTCGTGACGGGAGTTCGTCGCTGCGTTCTTCTGTTGTTGCGTCGTTCCTCAGTGCCTCGTACGAGATCGCCTTGTGCGGCCCAACAAGTTGCTGGCTTGGCTCATCCGGTCGCGCAAGCCAGGTCCCCGTCCGCTCGGCCGGGGGGAGGCGGCGCCCTGGCACCGGGGAAGGTGTGTCAGGACACTGTTCGAGCGGGCAGGGACCTGGCCGCACGTGACGGACCACTGGAGGTGGACGCTGCGTTGGTCAGGCCATTGGTGGGGCCGGTGGTGTAGTCGGCGGCCCCCCTTCGTCGAGAGCGGCGAACGCCTCTTCGTGCGCGGCTTCGTAGGCAGACCAGGCAGCGGAATCCCAAATCTCCACGTGGTCGAGGTGACCCACGACGGTGAGTTCCTGGGTGAGTCCGGCCCATTGGCGCAATTCCGGGGGAAGGGTCACGCGCCCTTGTTTGTCCGCTTCGTCCTCGGTGGACGACGACATCAAGATCCGCGAGTACCAGCGGTCGGCGGCGTTCGTCAGTGAACGGGCTTGGACGTCAGCGAGTTGGGAGGCGAAGGACTCCTGCGGCCAGACGTAGATGCAGTGCTCTTGGCCCTTGCTCATGACCAGGCCTCCGGTGAGGCGGTCGCGGAACTTGGCCGGCAAGATCACCCGGCTCTTCTCGTCCAGGCGGGGGTGGGCCATGCCCATGAACGGTTTGGCGGCCACGGCACCTCCCCTTCGCTCCACCAAGACCCCCACCGAGCCTCAAGTGCGCGCCACCATACTCCACTTTCCTCCACCGTCAACCACTATCCACCACCAATCGCCACGCGTATCCACCCATCGCCACCAACGTCAGTAATCCGCCGAAATGTGGCCCGCATGGCCCCCGCTTCTTTGATCAAGGTGCCCCGAGCGGGCCAGGCGTCGGTGAAACTCCCCCACGCACGGCCGGATTACCGTGGCGGGCAGGATGTGCGCGGCCAAGAAGCACAGCCAGCGGCCCGGCACCCGATGGTGGCGAGACGCTGGGGATTGACGGAGGAATTCGTGAGCATCCACACCGGCGGTGCGCCCCTGACCATCGTCGACGGCATCCGCACCTTTGCCGCCGCGAGCCCGCACACCGTCGCGATAATCGACGGGGACCGCCAGCAGACGTACGCCCAGCTCGACACCCGGTCCAATCAGCTCGCTCGCGCGCTGCTTGATGCGGGCCTTCGTAGCGGCGACGCAGTGGCGGTCTTGCTGGGCAATCGGTTGGAGTACTGCGAGGTCGCAGCCGGTATCGCCAAAGCCGGGCTCGTCATGGTGCCGCTCAATCCGCGGATGACTGAACCGGAGGTCGACTACATCGTCGACCACTCCGAAGCACGCGCGCTGATTCTTGACGAGGCACTGTCGGGGATCGCCGAAAACTCAGCGAATCCACTAGATCGCGTCTACGTCATTGACGGCTCAACTCTCGGTGTCAACTACGAAGCCGTCGTCAGCATCCATGACGGCGGGAATCTCAGCGTTGACCTCAACGAGCAAGATCCGTTCTGCATCGCCTACACATCCGGGACGACCGGTCGCCCGAAGGGAGTTGTCATCTCCCATCGTTCCCGAGCGCTCACGTTCTACATGAGCGCGTTGGAGTGGAACCTCGGTGTCGGTCGCCGTTCCATCGCGGTTGCCCCGATGTACCACGGTGCCGGCTTCGCCTTCGGCTATGCGCCGGTCTACTGCGGTGGCACGGTGTCAATGCTGCGCGCGTGGGACGCCAACGCGTTCCTGGACATGATTCAACGCGATCGCGCTCAGTCGGTCTTCCTTGTTCCTACTCATGCGCAAATGCTACGCAACCTCGGTGATGACGTCATTGCGTCGCGCGACCTTTCTAGTCTGGACACTCTCTACTTCAACGCAGCCGCGCTACCCACCCCGCTGAAGCAGTGGGTACTCGATACGTTCCCGCAGGTGGGCGTACACGAGTTGTACGGCTCCACCGAGGCCGGAATTATCTCGAACCTTCGACCAGTCGACGCGCGAAGCCGCGCCGGATCTGTCGGACACCCCTGGTGGATGACCGAAGTTCGGGTGGTTGATGACGCCGGGAAGCCGGTCAAGGTCGGAGAGCCAGGCGAGTTGTTTAGTCGCTCACCGTTCTTGATGAACGGATACCTCAAGGACGACGAGGCAACGGCAGCCTGCACCACCGATGACGGATTCATGACGTGTGGTGACGTCGTCACTGTGGACGACGACGGATACATCCGCATCGTCGACCGTAAAAAGGACATGATCATCAGTGGCGGCGTCAACGTGTATCCGCGTGACGTTGAGGAAGCCGTGCTCACTCACCCTTCGGTGCGCGAAGTCGCTGTTGTCGGCGTACCGCACGAGACCTGGGGTGAACAAGTCGTGGCGTACATCGTGACCGCACCCAACACCGAGCTGACGTTGGACGAACTCGACCTGCACTTGCGTGATCAACTCGCCGCTTACAAGATCCCGCGGGACCTGGTCATCATCGACGCACTCCCCCGCAACGCCAGCGGAAAAGTACTCAAGCGAGACCTGCGCACTAGCTACCCGAACTGATAAGCGACAACCCACCGTTGGGGCCAAGCAATCGGCTCACCTGCGTGTGGAACGATGCTCCAAATTGCGCACCCAACACCGCGTCTGTGAGAGGTATCTGCCATGCGGCCACACGTCGAATTGATTTCTGAACACGACTACGTCTGGCATGCCGCCGAGTTACCCGGCAGCGAAGGACGAGCCAGCGAACGCCGGCTTTCGGTCGACGAAGAAGACGGTTCCTCATCGCTTCGGGTGGACTTCCACACCGACTGGGGTCGCGGGCCTGGCATCCATCACGCCAACTCGGAGTATCACGTGCTCGAGGGCTCGATGACGTACGGCGATCAAACCATCGGCAAGGGCGGCTACCTCTACGTTCCGAAGGGTGTACCAGCGGACGCGTTGCGCTTCAGCGAAGGCACGCAGATCCTGCACTATCGCGAATACGGTGATGCCGGCTTCGATGCCGTTGACTCGGTCTCAGCCCCGCGATGGGATGACGCGCGCGAAGACGTCATCGTGATCGATACCGAAGCGATGCAATGGGATGCCGTACCGAATCCGGGACCGATGCCTGGCCTCTACATCAAATACCTTCACGTCGATCCCATCACGGGCTTTTACACGCGGCTGGTTTTCGCCGATGAAGGTTGGGCCGACCACCGACTCGCGCACCACCCTTGCTACGAAGAGGCCTACACCGTGCAGGGCCACATGGAATACAACTTCGGCACCCTGGACCTCGGCACCTACTTCTTCCGCCCGGCTCGCATCAAGCACGGCCACTTCACCACCATGGAAGGCGGGGCGACGTGGCTGTTGCGCTCCGACGGCGAACTGTTGAACTGGTACACCCAGAAGGAATGGGTTCGCTGGGGCGGTGACGCTGTGAACTACGGACCCAACGGTGCCCGGATGCCGTGGTCCCAGTCCACCGGCGACCTTGCGGGCGGTACGACATGGCGCACGGAGCGCGACCTCGCCGACTTGCAGACCGCATGGCAATTCCAAGAGGACCAGGGTCAGCACGACGCGCCGTACGTCCAACATGGCACCGGACCTGATCGCAGCCTCGTTGAGCTAGCCAAAGCCATTGACACAGCCCGACTCCAGGGCGGACACGGCGACTCACATGACCATGACCACGATCACGATCACTCGCATGACCACGACCACGCGCTGAGTCCGGCCGACCTCGGGTGGGCCGATCCCGCCTCCCTCGCCCACCCCGATGAGCGCACCGACGCGCTGAGCCACAACTGGGGTGCCGGTCGGCCCTGGAAGGATGGGGACTCCATTCCAGCGCCGATTCTGTCGTCGCTGCCGGTACGCAGTCGCAGCCGCGGACGCTGGGACGGCGACGGGATGTAATCCAGCACCAACACCGCCGACGCACGATACCGACGTCGCACGACGTTGGCATCGTCGAGGCGATCTACTCGATCAGTGACTTGTGTGGACGCAGCACGCAGAACTCGTTGCCTTCGGGGTCTGCCAACACGACCCAACTGACCTCACCTTGTCCGACGTCAACGGGCGTCGCGCCCATCGCGATGAGACGCGCTACTTCGGCGTCCTGGTCGTCGGGATCGAAATCCAGATGAAGTCGGTTTTTGATCACTTTGTCCTCGGGGACACCGAGAAAGAGGATTCCTGGGTAGGAGTACTCATCGGTACCGATGATGAATTCGCCATCCTCCTCGTAGAGGACCTGCCACCGAAGGGCCTGAGCCCACCAACCGCTCTGGGCCTCCGGATCATGGGCATCGACGGCGATTTGGTACAGCCGCAGACTCATCGCGTTGACTCCTCATCTAGTGACTCCGGCGGCGGCGGAGTCACGTCCGCACGGTGATGGCTCGACCAATCGTGAATCACCGAGGTACGCAAGACCACGTCTTGAACCGAACGATTGCCGCGATTGACGATGCATAGATACAACCCGACGGGGAAAACCGCGCAGAACGCAGCGCGGACCAACGCCGAGGGCCAACTCACCTTGTTACCGCGAAAGTTGACGACTCGAACACCCAGAACTCGAGCTCCGTAGGTGCGCCCTGTTGTCGCCCACGCAAGGGTCAGATATGTGACCATGTAGACAAATCCGATGATGAGAAACACAAAGAAAGGCCACGTGGGCCACTGAACACCGCGTGGGTTCAGGAGGAAGACGAAGACGCCATACGACGCATACGTCGACAGGGTCGCAATCACGATGATTGCGTAGTCAATGCCGCCCGCCGCAGTTCTGGTCACGACACCGGCCCGATTCCCTTGGTACGGGCGGGCTTCTCGCGGTATCGGATCCACGCGGACTTGTCGTTCACTCATGAGCTGACCGATCATTCGGGTCCGCCGCTGAGGGTTCGCGAACGGTTTCGTCGGTGGCTTGGTCGTCGGCGAGAATCTCTTGGCGCTCATGCGGTACGTCGGTACGGCGTGCCCTGCGACGCAGCAATACGCGATCAACCCACTTCGCCACAATGTCATCCCCAGCGATCGCGCCCATGCGCGCTCCGCGCACAACGTCGGACGCGACCCCGGTGGACGACTCTCGGATGATTTCAGGCAGGTCGACGTCCTCAATCACTTCATCGGCCAACGCCGCTAAGTCGACGCGATCGCGGACCAAGGCGGTGAGGTCCATCGCGTCCAACGCCGCGGTCACCACCCGCTCAAGGTCGACTCGGCTCACCACGGTGTCAGTGAGATCTATCGAATCCAGAGCCGCGGTAACAATCGCCTTGAGATCCACCGCCTCGAGCACAATTGCCGTCGTGTCGACGCGCTCCAGGACGGCTTTGGCTAGTGGTGTCGCGCGGGTACGTACTTCGGTGTCCACTCCGTTGACGAGTTCGTTGCGGGCCGTCGTGCCCGCTCTTCGCAACCGCGTCAACATCGCGGCAGGGCTCAGTCCCGCGGGCACAAGTGGCGGATGCGCGGCGGCGTGCAGAAGCGGCATCACCACCGGCTCCAACCACTGCCCTACCGCGATCAGAGGCTTGCTTACGACCACGACAACCCCAAGTGTCGTGTCCATTGCCTGAGTCAATCCGGCGACAACGAGGGAGTCTGACAAACTTCGCACCGTCGAGTTCGTCTCAGGAGTGCGCAGCGAGACCAAGGCGCGCGAACTCACGTCGCCCGTCGCTTGGTCGCCTGAGCCCTGGCTGCTCGACGCCTCGTCGCGTGACTCCACGGCGACATCTTGGTGCCTGCTCGGGCTAGACGGGGGTATTGCGCGCGATGTACTGGCCGCCAGGTTCACCGATGATCTCGCCATCCTTGAAGTGCACGCGCCCGCCGACAACGGTGACCACCGGCCAACCAGTCAGGTCGTGCCCCTCGAAAGGTGTGTGGTCCTGGCCGGACTTGCACAACTCGGTGGTGACGGTCTGAGTCTTCTCCAGATCCACGATGGTGAAGTCCGCGTCGAAGCCGGGCAGCAGATTGCCCTTCCCGGCGACGTTATACGCCCGAGCCGGCTGCGTGGACGCAGCTTCCACGATTCGCGAGAGCGGAATCCCGCGCTTGAGGTGGCCCTCGGAGATCATCACGGGGTACAGCAACGCGGTACCGCCGAATCCTGGCGTGGCCGGCCAAATCTTGTCGCCTTTGAGTTCTTCCATGCAGCACGCGTGGTCAGACGCGACCCATTGAATGTCGCCACGCGCGACGCGGCGCCACAACTCCTCGTTGTCCGGCTTCGTACGAATGGGGGGATTGACCTTGCCGCCCAATCCGCCCTTTGCGTCCAAGGTGTCGTGGTCCAAACAGAGGTGATGCAATGTTGTCTCGAATCGCATATCGATACCCGGGTACGCCTCGCGCGCTTGGACAGCCGCAGCCACGGCGTCCGATGACGACAGGTGAAGCAGGTTGATGTTCGTGCCGGTATGCGAGGCCAATGTGGTTGCCTCGCCGATGGCCACGCGCTCAGTCAGTGGTGGGCGACCATCGTTGTACGCCTTCAGCGTCTGTGGGTCACCGTTTTCCTTGACGCGATCGATGAAGACACGCATCAACTCGCTTTGTTCGCAGTGCAGCGAAAGCGACAGCCGCAAGTTGGGGTGCTCGGCCTGCACTTCGTTGATCTTTTCCATGATGAGGAAGAGGTGCCCGAGGTCGTACTCATCGCCCATGGTGAAACTGCGCGAGTCGCGGCTGTTCGAGGCGAGGTCGAAGCCCTTGTAGAACATGTAGTACTTGAACGATGTGACCCCGTGATCGCGAACCAGTTGGGGAATCTCGTCGATCTGCGCCACCGTCATGGGGGCGAGGTGGAAGCCGTAGTCGGTCCACGCCTTGCCGCGTACGGCGTCGAGAACTTCCGGGAAGATCTCCTTGTAGGTGCCCGTCTTGTTCAGGTAGTGGGCGCCTGTGCGGAAGTACGACACCACCGATGTCGCCCCGCCGACGAGTGAGGACCGAGTCTCTTCGAAGGCATCAAGCCCAAGCTCGCGATAAATCCCGATGTGGAAATGCGCGTCAACGGCACCCGGGAGCACCACCTTGCCCGCCGCGTCGAGCACCTCGTCGGCTTCCGATGTCGATATGTCATCGGCGAGGGAGACGACCTTGCCGTCCTTCGCCGCAAGGTCGGCGCGCATCAGCCCCGAACCGGGCAGGACGATCGTGGCGTTCTTGACGAGGAGGTCGTAGCGAGCCATGGCGGCCGGTCCAAACGGACCGGCTCACCCCCTTCCAGAAATCAGTGGGCGATGACGACGTGCAGGTAGCGATGAACAAATTCTGGGGTCGAAATTTCAGCCGGTGGGAGCGGCCGCACGATAGCCAAGTCGGGCAGAGACGCGGCTAGTGGCCTCAAGTAACAGCCCAATGGCGTCATCGAGTTCACCGGCCAGGCGCTCAGCCGGTCCGCAGATACTGATGCTTCCGACCGGTCGACCGTTGTGATCGAGAACGGGTGCCGCCGCACTTGCTGCCCCAGCTTGGCGCTCGCCGGCGCTCGTTGCGAAACCGCGCGCCCGTACCCGAGCGAGGTCAGCCCGCAGTGCATCCGGGGATGTCACCGTCGTGTCGGTGAACGATTGCAATGAGCCCGACAAGTAGCGCTCAATTTCTTCGTCGGTGAGGAACGCGAGCAATGCTTTGCTCGACGACCCGGCGTGCAATGGGAACCGCTGACCCAGCGGCACACTCATCACGATCTCTCGCGGTGGTGTCACTTGATCGACGTAGATGCGCCCATCACCAGACAAGACCGACAACGTTGCCGTTTCTTGAACCTCGCGGGCCAACCACGCCAACTCCACCGCAGCGACGGCTCGTACGTCCACCCGCGACAAATAGGACAAACCGAGTTCGAACGATGCGGGCCCTAGCGAATAGCGGCGCGTCTCTTCGTCAATTTCGACGTACGCGCGGCTGCGCAAGGAGGCCAGAATGCGGTGCACGGCGGCCTTCGACAGTCCCAGAGAGTTCGCGATCTCGGTGACGCCCAAGTTGGCTTCGGCCGAACGGGCGAACAGGGTCAACACGTCGGCGGCCCGTTCGACCGTGGCAATGGTCTGACTCGTCGAGCCGCCCGCCGCGTCGGCGTCGGCGGCAACGGTGGGCTTCACTGAGCTCACGGCCGCGCTCCTCAACTCCTGCCTGCATCGCCCGCTGGCATTTCCCGCTGGCATTTCCCGCTGGCATGTCTGCCGCGGGCAGGATTCCCCCTTACTGTTCCACACCACGGCACGCTGTTCCAATAGCAAGTCACAATCGGATGCCCGACCCCCCAATCCGGGCACCTGAGCCCTGGGCAGCCTCCCGTCTGCGTGGTACCTTCTGGAAAGCGGTTCCGTACAGTGGAACGTGCTGCGACAGTGGGCGCTGATCAGATGTCCAGCACCCGCCCGACCAGAATGGAGTCAGTCAGATGCCCGCCGGGGATGGCGTTGACGCGCGCACTCCTGGCGCGCCCACGACCCGACCAGCCCTCGAGGGGCTGACCGTTATCGACGCGGCGACGCTGTTCGCCGGTCCTCTCGCCGCGACGATCCTGGCCGACTTCGGCGCCGAGGTCATCAAGATCGAGCACCCCACCAAAGTGGACCCCGCTCGCACTCATGGTCCGGCCAAGGACGGCATCCCGCTGTGGTGGACCAGCCTCGGTCGCAACAAATCAACCATCACGCTGGCACTGAACACCGCAGCTGGAGCTGAGGTATTGCGCCGGCTCATCGCCGACGCTGACGTCTTCATCGAAAATTTTCGCCCCGGTACGCTGGAGAAGTGGGGGCTGTCGCCGGCGGTGCTCCACGACATCAATCCGCGACTCGTGATCGCTCGGGTAACGGGCTTTGGCCAGTTCGGTCCGTACTCATCGCGTCCAGGTTTCGGAACTCTCGCCGAATCAATGAGCGGGTTCGCCTCGATCACGGGCTGGCCCGATGGGCCGCCTACGTTGCCGCCGTTCGGATTGGCCGACGGGGTGACGGCGTTAAGCACCGCACAAGCGATCATGACCGCGTTGTACGCCCGAGACGGCATCAACGGAACCGGGCGCGGGCAAGTCATCGATGTGGCGATCATCGAGCCCATCGTGACCATGCTCGGGATGCAGCCGATGGTCTACGACCAACTCGGCACAATCCAACAGCGAACAGGCAACCGCTCGGTCAACAACGCACCCCGCAACACCTACAAGACCGCGGACGGCAAATGGGTGGCGATCTCCACATCCGCCCAGAGCATTGCCGAACGCGTCATGCATCTCGTGGGTCACCCCGAAGTGATCGACGAACCATGGTTTGCCAGCGGCTCAACGCGCGCGCAGCACGCAGATGAGCTCGACGCGTACGTCGGTGAGTGGATTGTGGCGCGAAAGGCCGATGACGTGCTCAGCGCGTTTGAGCAGGCGCAAGCCGCCGTGGCACCGATCTATGACATCGCCGATGTCTTCGAAGACCCGCAGTACCAGGCACTTGACACGATTACATCGGTTGAGGATCCCGTTCTTGGACCAGTACGCATGCAGAACGTGCTGTACCGATTGTCCGAGACGCCCGGCGCGATCAAGTGGACTGGGCGCGCGCATGGCGCGGAC
>JBBRTC010000047.1:0-18085 GCA_038244765.1 Candidatus Nanopelagicales bacterium
ACGTACGCCGGCGCCTGCTTTTTGGCGACGCCGCGCTGTGGGTCGGCGTGGCCACCGCGGTTCTTGTTCTCCCCAGCGTCAACCGGGCGGCACTGGACGTCTCCACACCGAGTACGGCCGCAGCGACGTTAGCGGCCGCCTTTCTCTTGGTGGCATGCATGGTCCGATCCGCGCTCGTCCCCGCACAGGCGTGGCTACCGGAAACAGCCGAGGCACCTTCACCAGTGTCGGCGTTTCTGCACGCAGGCATCGTCAACGGCGCCGGCGTCTTGGTGTGCCTGTTCTGGCCCATCTTCCTTGCTGCTCCGGGCGTCTTGCTGGGCCTCGTCGTGGTCGGTGCACTGTCGATTGCATTCGGCCTGCTGGCCGCATCCGTACGTACCGATGTCAAGGGTCGGCTGGCATGTTCGACCACGGCGCAGATGGGCTACATGACAGTCCAACTTGGCCTTGGTCTCCCAGCTGCCGCGATGCTCCATCTCGTCGGCCATGGTTTTTACAAGGCGTGGCTATTCCTACGGGCCGGCGGGGCGGTGAGCCGTCTGCGCCTTCTGCCGGTTGGCCGCTTACCCAGTGAGTCGAGGCGGCCCGTGTTCCTTGCGACATTGGCGGTATCGACCATCGCGTTCGTGGCGGCTCTCAGCGCGCCGACAATCGCTCACTCCGTGGATCTGCTCGGTGTCGCGGCCTTGGTTCCCGCCATTCTCGCGACCAGCACGGCGACCATCGCAACGCTTGCAGTAGCGCGAAGCGCACGGACAACGACGACCCTCGCCGCGGGCCTGGCCGTGATTGCGGCGCTATCCGCTGCCGCGTACCTCTCGGCGCTCAGCGCCTGGGAGCGGATGTTCGCTGGATCATTGGCACCGGCAGGTGTCTGGTCGGCGAACGTGGCCTGGGTCTTCGTGCTCGTGTTGACAGCCGGGGGCGCGTTGCTTTGGCACTCAGTACGCGTCGTCTCAACACGCCCCACAAGCGCGCTCGCCGTACGCCTCACTCAGAGCGCCCTCGCGCCGTGGACGCGGCGAGTACGTCCCAACGCCGGAACCCTGCCGATGGCTTCGTCCGTGGATTCGGCGCTGCGGACGGCCGCGACGGTGACCAGCCTGGTGGAAGTTGCCGGGGCGGTCGTCGCACCGGCGTGGCCGCTGCGCACCATGGTGGCCGCCAATCCGCTTGCCGGCCTCGAGGCACTCGCATTCAGCGACGCGGCCGAGGTCGCTTCGCGCCTCTACCGCACGCGCGGCTATCTGCCCCTCGCGGCGTACGCGCGGTTCTTCGACTCGGGTCGCATCACGGAGGCCGATCTCGAGGCGGCGGCTGCAGCGACGCTTCGTGAACGCGGCTCGGGTCCGTCACGAGCCGACACCGACTCACTTGTCGCCGCACTCCTAGCCGACGCTCGTGGTGCAAGCCGCGACCTGAGTCTTTCGTCAGCGAGGACCGACGAGCGGCGGCTGACCGACTACGCCGATGCGATGCTGGGCGCATCCGGTGGGCTAGCCGCTGCCGTTGATGATCATGCGTCTTTGTGGTGCCAGCGAGCCTGGTCACGCGCACTTGATGATGGGATCGACCCCTGGGTGCTCTGGCGCGAAAGTGCTGGGAACTCGGCGTACGACCGCGCGCTGTCGGGCCCCGGGGTGAGCGCATTCGTACGCAGCTTGGCCACTGATCCAGCTGAAGCGCTCGCGCAACTGCTGAACATGACCGGACTGAAAGACGAGGCATTGTTTGGCTACGTCTGTGCGCTTCTGGTAACCGCGCCTGGATGGGCTGCTCATGCGCAGTGGCGGGCGCGCGAATCTGACAGCTCTGGACCATTGATCAGTCTGGTCGCGTTGCGCGCAGCCCTCGACCTCATCTTCGCCGGCACGTGCACTCCTGAGACGAAGACGAAGGATCTCCCAATCTCCACGGGCGTAAGGCCTGCCGACGACCACCGACATGTCTGGCAGCTTGCTTACGAGCACGGCTTCCGAGAGAAACTCGTCAGATCGATCAGCCCGCGCGCTGGCGAGTTGGCCCATGGACTCGACCCTGCTTCGGAACACACACCGATCCCAAACGCGCAGTGGGTCTTCTGCATCGATGTCCGATCCGAGCGCTTGCGTCGCGCATTGGAACTGGCGGGCGCCCACGAAACCTTTGGGTTCGCCGGCTTCTTCGGTGCCGCTGTCACTTACGAGACACCCGAGGGAGCCACCTTCTCCGCGTGCCCTGCACTTATCCGTCCCGACGTCACCGTGCGTGGCGTCGTCGATCGTCGGCCGGGTGCACGCGCCGCATTTCGTCGCTCGGTGCTTTCAGTAAGTTCAGCACCCGTCACGCCACTTCTGATTGCCGAGGCGGGCGGGGCATTTTCCGGACTCGCCGCGCTCGCACAAACCCTCATGCCGCGACGTTGGGCCCGATCAGCTGGCGTGTGGGGTGCGGCCGCAGACCGATGGGGCCCCGTCGAATTGGCGAACACGATGACCGCCGTCGACAAGGCGGCAATGGCTGCCGGCGCGTTGCAAGCGATCGGTCTTGTCGACGATTTCGCGCCACTCCTCATGATCTGCGGACACACCGCGACTATGGAAAACAATGCCTTTGCCACTGCCTACGATTGCGGCGCTTGCGGCGGCAACAGTGGTCATCTCAATGCCCGGGTCCTCGCCGAAGCGCTCAACGACTCAGCCGTACGCACACTGCTCGCCGAGCAGGGAATCGTGCTTCCCGACAACACCATCGCCGTGGCCGCCGTACACGACACCACAACCGATGACGTCGAGCTCGACCCTCACTTGACCCACGCCAACGGTCACCCGGACGAGTTGGCACGCGTCGTCGCAGATCTCGCGACAGCGTCCGACGCCGTGCGCAGCGAACGAGCGCGCGACCTGCCCGGCGCGACGCGACACCTCAACCACCCGAGGGCGTTGGCGCGACACCTCCGCGTTCGCTCTCGTGACTGGGCCCAGCCGGCGCCGGAATGGGGTCTGGCCGGAAACGCAGCATTCGTGATCGGTCCACGCGAACTAACGTCCAACCTCGACCTGGGCGGTCGGGTGTTCCTGCACTCATACGAACCCGCCATCGACACCCACGCCAGCGCCCTGGAAACGATCCTCACCGCGCCAACCGTGGTGACGCAATGGATAAGCAGCCAGTACTACGCGTCGACGGTGGACTATGAAGTGTTTGGCGCCGGCGACAAATCAACACACAATGCGATTGGCGATGTCGGAGTACTCACCGGCGCTCATGGTGATCTGCGACTCGGACTTCCGTGGCAAGCCTTGTTCAGTGCGGACCCTCGCCGCGATCCCGACGCGCGACGTCATGAACCGTTACGGCATTTCGTCCTGGTGTGGGCCGATCCAGAAGGCGTCGCCACGGTCATTCGCCGCCACGTACAGCTGCAGTCGTTGGTCGCCAATGGCTGGATGGCCCTGGCCGCAATCGACCCGACCGACGGAGTCACCTGGCGAATGACCCGCGACTTGTCCTGGCGACCCTGGCACGAACCAACCGATCCTGACGAGTCCTTCGACCTTGCAGCCAACGAGGCGCGCGCGCATGCACCCGCTCACGCATCCGAGTCTCAACCAAATCTGAGCATCTCTGGCATCGGCACGCGCCTCCTTGGCGCCGTACCGGACCCGAACCCAACCGCCTGAGGAGGCATCCATGCGACCCCACATTGAGATCATCGACAACAAAGATCACATCTGGCACATGGCCGAGTTCGTTCACGCCGAAGGAACCGCGCGTCAACGCAACCTCTCCTACGACGAGGAGGACGGTTCCTGCTCAGCACGGGTGGAGTTCCTCACCGATTGGGCACGCCGCGCAGGAGTTCACCACGCGCAGACTGAGTGGTACGTGCTTTCGGGTTCGGTCCACATCGGCGACAGCACCCTGATCGCAGGTGACTACTGGATGGCGCCGGCCGGCGTACTCACCCCGGCATTGCGCGTCGAGGCCGGCACAAATGTGTTGTTCTTCCGTGAGTATGGCGATTGGGGCTTCGACCTCGCGATCGCCGACCGTCCTGGAGTGCGCGCCGATCAGCGATTGGTGATCCGTCGTTCGTCGCAGCTGCCGTGGGTGCCTGTTGAGATTGGCAGTCCTATGCGGTTCGACCTCGGCGGCACGCCGGTCGAGGGCTTGTTTATCAAGATGTTGTTCCGCGACGAAAAGACCGGCTTCTATACCCGTTTGATCAAGGCCAGGGCTGGTTGGCGCGAACATCCGCTCGCTCACCACCCGTGTTACGAAGAGGCGTACTGCCTTGATGGAGGTTTTGAGTACAACTACGGAACCATGTGGCCGGGAACGTACTTCTTCCGTCCCGCCCTCATTCGCCACGGTGATTTCACCGCGGCGATGGACGACGGCTGCACGTGGTTGCTGCGCTCGGACGCGGACCTCGTCGACTGGTACACCGACGACGCCCGAGTTGAGATGTATGGCACTCCGCTGAACTACGGACCCGGCTTTCCCGGCACCCCGATGCCGCGGCTCCTCGAGCCGGTCCGCTCGCGATCTATCGGTCGGTGGGCCGACCCGAAATATCAATAGGAGTCGTCGAGTAACGCGCCACAATTTGGCGCTCGCTCTCGGCAGTGCTGCCGAGTGTCGTGATGCGGCGAGCTGGTGAAGGGAACATCGGACGAAAAGCGCATCGCGTGGCCCTGCGGAGCCCTAAAGTCTGGCCAGAACACTGTTGCGAACCAATGAGGATCCCCGTCGCGCGCGCATCGGGGATGCAAGGGTGACGCACGGGTGGGAGGCATCATTCCCAGACGCGCTGCTCGAAGGCGTCCGTGGGACCGGCACGACATGGGTGCGGCCACGGGCAGCAGGCGCGCGGCCTGGACCGTAGTCCAGAACCTAGGTCGGCACCGCTGGGCGCCCGCCCACCAGACTCATGTCGGTGCGCGTGAGCGCGGGCCTTCCGTCGGGACCTGGAAGAGGGCGTCGCGGTGAGCGATTTTGGCCCTGCGGGGACGACCGGTTCGTACCGCGAGGTGCTGCGGATGCGAGAGGCGCGCGCCCTCATCGCGGCGAGCGGGGCTTCGCAGCTGGGCGACTGGATGTACAACGCAGCCCTGCTCGCCTATGTGTATATCGCCACGGGGTCGGCGGTCTGGGTAGGGGTCGCTACGGTCTGCAGGCTTGTACCTTACGTGCTGCTGGCACCGATCGGGGGGGTCGTAGCTGACCGGTACGACAAGCGCAGCGTGTTGCTCGTCGGTGACGTCATCCGCGCACTCTTGATGATCGTTCTCGCGGCCGTCGTCGCGGGGCACAGTGCCGTCCTGCTCGTCATCATGGTGACGGCACTGTCGTCCGCAGCCGGTTCGGCGCAGCGGCCCGCGGCCATGGCGTTGCTGCCGCGCCTGGTCGGCGAGAGCAGGCTGGGCCCGGCGAATGCTTTACTGCACACGGTCGAGGAGCTGGGCGTCGTCGTAGGGCCTGTCATCGGGGCTGTGCTACTCACGTTCACGGCTAGTTGGGTCGTGTTCGCCCTCAACGGTGTCACATTCGTGCTCTCGGCAGTGCTGGTCGCGACTCTGCGCCGTCGCCCGGCGCCAGCCAACGCCGCGACCGCCGCCACGGCCCAGCTGCGTCTGGGCCTGGCCACCGTGCGCGGTGCCTCCTTCGTCATGTCGTTGTTCGCGATCGTCGCCATGGCCGAACTCACCTACGGGGCTCAGACAGTGCAGCTCGTCGTATACGCCGACAGGTACCTCGGCCTCGGGGCCGGCGGGTACGGCTACCTGCTGGCGGCGACTGGACTCGGCGGTCTGCTTAGCGTGACAGTAAACGCACGACTGACGCGTAGCAGCGCCGTTACGCGCATCGTGGTGGCCACCGCCGTGGTCGCCTGCACGACCCAGTTGGTCTATGCCGGCACGGATCTCGTCTGGCTCGCGCTGGTTGCCACAGTGGTCGGCGGCATGGGGCTCATAGCCTGCGAGGTCGTCGTGGAGACAACGCTCGCGCGCGTCGTCGCACCTGACCTTCTCGGGCGGGTCATGGGCTTCTTCTACTCGGTCTCAGTGGCGTCGATGGTGGCCGGTGCTGCGCTGGCCTCCGTCCTGGTCGAGGCGACGTCGCTGCGTACCAGCTTCGTGATCATGGGTACAGCCGCAGTGATGGTCACGCTCCTGTCTGCGACCGGACTACGCGGCCTCGATACGCGAAGCAAGGCGCGCGCCGAAGTCTTGGCGTCGCGGGTAGCTCTCATCTCGGCGGTGCCCCTCACCCGGGGGGTCTCGCAGGTGGTGCTCGAGGAGTTGGCGGCTGCCTCGCAGGTGTGCTCACTGCCGATGGGGGTCGACGTGGTGGTGCAGGGAGCCCCGGCCCACGCGTTCTACGTCGTCGTCGACGGCGAGGTCGTCGTGGAGCGCGACAACAAGGCGGTGATTCGGCTTGGCAGCGGTGAGTGGTTCGGTGAGCGTGGACTTCTGGATGGCCAGCCGCGCAACGCCACAGTGACGACGACCCGTGACAGCACGGTGCTGCGCCTTGAGGGCAGTGTTCTGCTGGACTCCCTCGAAGCTGCACCGATGATGCGAACCGACCTAGCCGCCGGTGGACGTCGTCCAGCCACGCCGAGAAATCTGACTGCCCTGGTGGACGATCCGGACTGGGACCACCCATGAGCGTCAACGGTGCCGTGGTCGCGGTGGTCGGTGCCGGCTATAAGGGGAAGCGGACGATCCACGCCAGGATGGCAGCGCTCGGCGCCCGCCTGGTGATCATTGACGAGCCGGGTCACTGGTCCGAGGAACTCGTCGAGGCTGGCATCGCGTGGCGCTGGCTGGCAGCACCCGTGGTCGGGAATCCCGACCAAGACGCGGAGGCGGTCTTCGCGGCACTGACGGAGGCCGGAGTGCGTCCCGACGCCGTTCTCACTTTCTGGGAGAACAGCATCGCCGTCACGGCCCGGGTGGCCACGGCGTTGGGGCTGCCCTCGAATCCGGTGGCGGCGATCGACGCGGCGCGAAGCAAGGTGCGTACCCGTGAACTTTCCGAGGCGCTAGGGATTCCCTCGCCCCGGGCCCGGCGAGTGCGCTCCCTTGACGAGTTGTTCGCCGTGGCACCCACGATCGGTTTCCCCGCTGTCGTCAAGCCCGAGTTCGGTGCTAGCGCCGTGGGGTGCGTCAAGGTGGAGGGTGTCGAGGACCTGCCTCGAATTTACTCACTGGTGAGAAGCGTGGTAACCCCCGAATACAACGAAATCTTCCGGACTGGGAACGACCTACTAATCGAGGAGTACCTCGACGGGGTGGAGTTCGATGTCGACCTGGTGATGCACGAGGGCCGGTGTGTGTTCTCGAGCGTCTCGCAGAACTGGCCGACGGCTGAGCCGTCGTTCCAGGAGACCGGCTTGCACATTCCCGCGGACCACGACCGCAAGTCGGTCGCCCGCCTGGTCGAGCACTGCATCCGGACCGCAGTGGGTTTCGGGCTAACTCGTGGCGTGCTGCACATCGAGGGCAAATGCACCTCGCGCGGGCCCCGGGTCGTTGAGGTAAACGCGCGCATGGGCGGTGGACGCATCCACGAGTATGTGCGGCAGGTCTGGGGCGTCGACCTCGTCGAAGCCCACCTGCGTAGCGCGCTGGATCTCCCTCCCAACTCCAGCCCAGCGCGTAAACCGCTCTGCGCCATTGTGGACACCCTGGTCTACGCGCCTGCGTCCGGACGGCTCGCCGAACTCCCGCTGGACCTGAGCCCCGCTCGTGACGGCAGCGTGCCCGTCGTCGACGTCCAGGTGACAGTCGGGGACGAGGTGCACGGGCCAGAAGAGGTGTTCGCCACGTTGCTCGTCGACGTCACTGTCGTGGCCAAGGACCTGAAGTCCGCGCGCGCGGTGGCAGCCGGGGTGCTGCGGTCGCCACCGGTCATCGCCTGAGGTGCGCGTGTGGTTTGACTTTCAGGAGATTCGATTGCGAGCGGAGGGCCAGGGATTCGAACCCTGGGTGACGGGGATACCGCCACAGCGGTTTTCAAGACCGCCGCACTAGGCCACTATGCGAGCCCTCCTACGGCCCGCTATCGCCTAACGCTCGACGATTAATCGCCAGGACCGGCCTCGAACAATACTGCGCGGCGCTCTCACCCCCTCGAACGCTGTCAAGGTCGAGGGCTCGGGTCCAACCCGCGAACACTGGGGTTGCAGACCTC
Source organism: Candidatus Nanopelagicales bacterium (assembly GCA_038244765.1). Lineage (GTDB taxonomy): Bacteria > Actinomycetota > Actinomycetes > S36-B12 > JBBRLC01 > JBBRLC01. The sequence continues at coordinate 8,188 of JBBRTC010000047.1, forward strand.
CGAATCGCGCCTACCGTAGAGACATGACGGAGCAACAGGTCTATGAACTGATCGAAAAGCAACCAGGGTTCGAAGTGCGCCGCTACCCCGCCCACGTCGTCGCTGAAGTTGAGATGACAGGGGAGTTCGAGCGGGCGGGCAACGCCGGGTTTCGTCCACTCGTGTCCTACATCAGCGGACGCAACGTCACGGGCACGAAGGTCGCGATGACAGCTCCGGTGATCCAGGAGACAGTGGACGACAACAAGACGCACCTCGTGTCGTTCGTCATGCCCAACGGCTCCACGACGGCCGACCTCCCCGCGCCCGCAACCGACCGGGTATCGGTCCACGAAGTCCCTGAACAGCTTGCGGCAGTCGCGACGTTCTCGGGTCGATGGACGGAGTCGTCGTACGTGAAGCACGTCGAGAAGCTCCAGATCGATATCGCGCGAGCGGGTCTCACTGCGGTCGGCAGACCGCGTTACGCGCGGTTCGACCCACCGTGGAAGCCAGCGTTCCTGCGACGCAACGAGGTCGTCATCCCCGTCGCAATGTCGTAGCCGAATCGTCAGCTGCCGATCACCAGAGCGCCGTTAGGCGGGGTTTGATTCCTGAGTAGGGGCGTCGGCGACGCTTGACGGTACGGAGATGCGCGCGCGAAATACCCAATACGTCCAACCCTGATAGACGAGCACTAGCGGGAAGAGCACGAGCGCAACGACAGTCATGACCTTGAGCGCGTAGTCACCGGAGGCGGTGTTCGCGACCGTGAGGTTGTTGGCCGCGGATGTGCTCGACACCATGACGTTGGGATAAAGGCTCGCGAACAGTGACGCCATCGTTCCCCCGATAGCGACAGCCGTCGCAGCAAACGCGCGTCCTTCGCGTCCGGCCTGAGCAAAGACGACCGCGGCAATCGCCCCGACCACAGTCAGCACCAGGAACACCACGGTCCATCCAGGTGCATCCGACAACGCACGGGTCCAGACGGCAAACACGATTACCAGGAAAAGCGCCGGCCACACGGCCACGCGGGCAACGGACACCCCGCGACGACGTACGACTCCGTCGGTCTTGAGCCCGAGGAAAGTTGCACCGTGGAGTTGGCACAGAACCAGGAGAGTGACTCCCACCCATAGCCCGTAGGGGGTCAGCAGATTCCAGAAGTTCCCGGTGAACTCTGCGCTTGAGTCGATGGGCAAGCCGGCAAGCAAGTCACCCAACGCGACACCGAGTAACAACGGGACTAGTGCCGATCCGATTGTGAGCGTCCAACTCCACGTCGCGCGCCAACGGTTTCTGTCAATCTTGCCGCGATACTCAAACGACACACCTCGGATGATGAGTGCGACGAGCACAAGCAGCAGAGCCAGGTACCCGGCGGAAAACCAAGTGGCGTACCAACTGGGAAATGCCGCGAAGATTCCCGCGCCGCCCACGATCAACCACACTTCGTTGCCGTCCCAGACCGGCCCGATTGCGTTGATCGCTACTCGACGTTCAATGTCGTTTCTTCCGAGGAAGTTGTGCAACATCCCGACACCGAAATCGAAGCCCTCCAACACGAAGAAGCCCGTCCACAAGACTGCGATGATGACGAACCACAGGACTTGAAGAGTCATGTCATCACCTCAGTACGTCAGTGCCGGCACACGGGGATCCGCATCGGAGTCGGACTCATCATCGTGTTCCAGCTCAAGACCACGACGTGCGTAGCGAAGCTGCAGGAATACAGCTACGACACCGAGGGCGGCATAGAGAACCAGGAAGACAGCCAAACTGATCACAACTTCGGCGGTGCTCACCGAAGGCGAATTGCCGTTGGCCGTGAGCATGAGACCTTGCACGATCCACGGTTGCCTGCCGCTTTCGGTCAGCATCCAACCGGCGGTGTTCATGATGAACGGCGTGAAAACCGCCCAGGTCGCAACGAAGAGAAAGGCGCGCGAGGACTCAAGTTTCCGACGAAACAACAACCAGCCGCCCCAGAGGGCAAGTAGCGACATCAGCGCACCCAAGTACGCCATCACGCGCATGGACCAGTACTGAATGAAGACGTTCGGAATGTAGTTGCCCGGCCCAAATTCTTGCTCGTACTGCGCCTGCAACTCGTTGAGTCCTTCAACCTGGCCATTCCATGTTCCGGTCGCCAACACGGACAGCAAGTGCGGTATCTGAATGATCTTCGTTGGGTTTTGATCGTCGTTGCCTCCTCCGATTTGGAACGCGGAGAACGAGCACGGCTGACACGTATTCCATTGGGCTTCTGAGGCCGCAATCTTCATCGGTTGATAGCGAGTCTCGATCACTCCGAGGTGACTTCCCACCAACATGATCAAGATGGAAACTGGGATCAGTGTCGCAAGAGACACTGACGCGGAGTGCCTGAAGAGCGCGACTTCGCTTGCACGCCGCAGATGCCACGCTGACACAGCCAGCATCACGACGGCGCCGGTCAACAGCGACGCGAGTACGACGTGGAGATAGCCCCACACAAAGACTGGGTTTGTGAAGAGGGCCCCGATCGAGTTGAGCTGCGGCCGCCCAGTCACGGCGTTGATCTCGTATCCCACCGGATGTTGCATCCACGAATTCGCCGCGATGATGAAGGCGGCCGAGAGCAGGGTCCCAACGGCCACTAACCAGATGGTGAGGAGGTGGATTCGGCGAGGCAGGATCTTCCAGCCAAAGACCCAGAGTCCGAGGAAGGTCGATTCCAGAAAGAACGCAGCAAGCCCCTCCATCGCGAGTGGGGCTCCGAAGACGTCACCGACGAAACGTGAGTATTGCGACCAGTTCATCCCGAATTCGAACTCCTGGACCAAACCGGTGACAACGCCGATGGCGATGTTGATCACAAGCATGGCACCGAAGAACTTCGTCAGCCGCCGATACTCATCGTTGCCCGACCGGTACCACTTGGTTTGCAAAATAGCTACCAGAAATGCAAGGCCAATGGTGACGGGGACGAAGAAAAAGTGATAAATCGTCGTCGAGGCGAATTGGATCCGAGAAAGGTCGAGCTGCGACATCGGTTTCGTTACCTCATGAGTCCACTCAGGTGGGTTGGTTCGGTGCGCAACGATCCTGGCACCGACCGCCAAGGCGGGGTGGGATTTTGACGAACCTCACATCAGCGCAGCCGCGACAGCATCGGTCTCGCGTTGCCATAGTCGGAGATAGACACCCTGCGCTTCGAGCAGTTCCCGATGTGTCCCACGCTCCACGATGCGTCCCGCATCGAGCACGACAATCTCATGAACCTCTTCAAGTCCTCGAAGTCGATGAGTGACCAAGAGCGTGGTTCGATCTAGAGTTGATGCTAACAAGTCTGTGGTGAGTTCTTCGGCGGTGCGCCAGTCCAGGTGCTCTGTTGGCTCATCTAGAAGAACCACGGGGAAGTCGGCAAGCAGCGCCCTGGCAAGCGCGATTCGTTGGCGTTGTCCGCCGCTGATTCGGCTTCCGTGTTCGCCGACGTAGGTCGACAATCCTTCGGGGAGTGAGTCCACCCAGTCCGACAGGCGCGCACGTTCGATCACGGTCCTAAGTTCACGATCCGTTGCGTCTGGTTTGGCTACGCGCAGATTCGCCGCGATCGAACTGTCAAAGATGTGCGCGTCTTGAGCGCACAGGCCGATGATGCGGCGTACATCGTCTCCGGATACGTCACTGAGTTCCACCCCGTTCAGCGTGACGTGCCCGGAATACTCAAGGAAGCGCAGGAGCACCGACACCAAGGTCGTCTTTCCCGCCCCACTCGCGCCGACGACCGCGACTCGTGAACCCGGGGTCAGCACAAGATTGATTCCGCCCAAAACCGCACGCTCGCCGTCGATCCACCGTGCTCCGACCTGGTCGAGTACGACGGTGACGTCGCCGGGCGGGATCAACTGCGAAGCGGTCGGTTCAGAAACGGGCGGAGGCGTATCGAGTACGTCAACAAGTCGCTGCGACGAAGTTCGCACATTGACCCACGCAAGAGCCGCGGCCGGAAGGGACGCCACCGCCTCGTATGCCGCCAGTGGGAGCAGAACGACGACGGCGAGATTCACACCATCTAGCCGGCCGTCCCGAACGGCCGGGATACCCGCGATGATCGCCGCCGCTACCGCCCCACCAGCAATCAGCACACTCAAGGCGGACGCAACCCCGAACGTGTACGCCGAGCGCCGGGCTTGGTCGGTCAATTTCGTGTCCGTCCGGCGACATTGATCAAGCGCCTCTTGTACCGCACCGCATGCGATGACATCGGCGGCTCCCTGCAGGAGGTCCGCGACTTGGGCCGCCAGTACGGCGCGCTCTTGCACCGATCCACTCACCGACGCGCTCGCGAGTCGCACGCTCAACCACGGGACGACTGTGGCGCCAACAACCAACGCCATCAACAGGGCAAAACCCGCGCCGGGGAGCAGCCACCACGTCACAGCGACCGAAACAGTCCCCGCAAGCAGTGCAGCTACCAGGGGGAGTAACACCCGAAGTGACAGATCCTGAGTGGCATCAACGTCGGACATCAACAAAGCCAAGAGGTCCCCACGCCGAAACGCCGCAAGCCCCTGCGGCACAAGGCCTTCAAGACGACTGAAGACTGCGACGCGGATGCTCGTCAGAGCCCGGAAGGCAGCATCATGGGACACCAACCGCTCGCCGTACCGAAAGAAGCCACGCCCCAAGCCGAATGCTCGCACTGCCACGATGGCGACTTGCACGTAGATGATCGACGGCACTTGGGATGCCCTCGAGATGAGCCAGCCACTCGTGGCTAACAGCCCGATCGCGCACAACGTGGCCAACGAGCCAAGTCCCGCGCTAGCCAGCAGACGTAACCGAACTCCTCGCAAGCTCGACGCGATCCGCCTCGTTGGCGAACCTCTCTCCCGAATCGCGACAGGGATCGGAGTGGCGCGCTTCTCGCGAGCGACCAACGAACTCATGCTCGCTCCTCCCAGACCGGCGCCTGCGGACCGACGGCGATAAGTGCCTCATCCTCGCGATCAACGGACTCGCCAAGCGTCGGGGCATGACAGGCGATCACCTGGTCGGCAATCTCAAGGAGCGCCACTCGATGGGCCACCACGACGACCGTGCGTCCCTCGGTGCGCATGCGCAGTATTGCCTCGACAACCGCGCGTTCCGTGTCTCCATCCAAGGAGGCCGTCGGCTCGTCGAGCAGCACGAGAGGTGATCGTCGGCACAACGCGCGCGCGAGGGCGACTCGACGAATCTGACCCATTGAGAGTCCGGCTCCACCTTCTCCAACTCGAGTGGCGATTCCGCGAGGCAACGTCGCTCTCACGGCTGGATCGGAAAGATCAAGTCCGGCGGCCGCAAGCGCGGCGGTCACGCCCTCGTCGGTTGCCTGTTCGTTGCCAAGGCGTACAGCGTCCGCGACCGTGCCCGCTGACAGATAGGGAGTTTGCGCCACGTAGGCAACTTGTCCCCTCCAAATGTCGCTGTCTATGTCAGCCAGGTCAACGCCGGAGCCATCTGCGCCAGACAGCACGACCCGACCTTCAGTCGGCGAGACAAACTCCATCAGCAACGAAAGCAACGAGGACTTGCCTCCACCACTAGGCCCGGCGAGTGCGGTGATTTCACCGGGGCGAATCACGCAACTAAAGTTATCGAGGGCCAGCGCATCGCTTTCGGCGTACCGCAACGACACGTGTTCGACGCGGATCGCCGTGGCGGCCATGTCCGGCGTGGTGTGGATCGTTCCCTCGACCGAGGGCTTCGTCTCAAGAATCGAGAAGATGCGTTCGGCTGCACCCACTCCCTCCGCAGCCGCGTGAAAGTACTGACCTACCAATCGAATAGGCAGGTAAGCCTCAGGGGCGAGCAGCAACACAGTCAGTCCGGCGCGCAACGTCATGTCACCGCCGAGCAGTCGTAAACCGATCGATACTGCGACCACAGCGACCGACAGCGTCGCAATCAACTCCAGTGCTAACGCGGAGAGGAAGGACACGCGTAGGACCCCCATCGTCGTACGCCTGTATTGGTCGCCGACCTTGGCAATCGATTCGGCCTGAGCCTTGGCGCGCCCAAACACTTTCAACGTCGGTAACCCGGCTACCACGTCAAGGAAGTGCCCCGACAGTACGGCGAGGCTGCGCCACTGGCCATCAACCTTGGTTCGGGTGTAGCTGCCGATCAAAGCGAGGAATATCGGGATGAGCGGAATAGTCACCGCCACGATGATCGCCGCCGCCAGATCTTGGCCCGCGATCGTCATGATCACCGCGATCGGCACGATGCAGGAGAGCACTAACGCAGGGAGGTACCGAGAGAAATAGGCGTCGAGTGCGTCAACTCCGCGAATTGACAACGTGATGAGCTCACCCGACCGCGCGCCGGTCAACCACACCGGACCAAGCCGCATCGCGTGCTCGAGAACGGTGATTCGCAGTTCCGATTTGACCCGCGCCGACGAGGCGTGCGCTGCCGCGTCGCTCATCCACGCCACTATCGCGCGCACGATGATCACGGTGACGAGACCGATGAGTTCACCGCGCAGAGAGTCCAATGTCGCACCATCTTGGAAGCCCGACGCGATGATGCTGGCCAACAGGATCGCTTGGGTGATGACGAGGACGGCGGTCACGACACCGATCAGCACGGAGCCCAGCAAGAAGCCACGAGTTGTCCTCGCATACTTGATCAAACGTGGATCGAGCGCCCTCATCGAGGTAAGGCATTGAAAACTGTGGAGGCCACGTCTGCGTCCTCCGGCATGGACAGACACGTCGCGGTGACCACGAGGGCGAGATGGGAAAACGCTTGCGGAAAATTGCCCAGCTGGCGCTTGTTCACCGGGTCGTATTCCTCGGCGAGCAAGCCCACGTCATTCTGAAGTTTGCGCAGTCGTTCGAAGATCTCCAACGCTTCGGTTCGTCGACCCATCAGGACCAAGCTGTCGGCGAGCCAGAAGGAGGCAATCAAAAAAGTTCCTTCGCCGGGGGGTAGCCCATCGATGGGGGCGGAGCCAGAGCCGGGGTCGGATTCGTCTTCACCAGTCGCGTACCGCTGGACGAAGCCGTCAACAGTCAGGTCGCGTGCAACGGCCTCGACGGTTCCGACGATGCGCGGATCCGTGGCCGGAAGAAAGCCCACCCGGGGCAGCATCAGCAGGCTCGAATCAAGCTTGTCCGAGCCGTAGTACTGCACGAAGGTATTGAGGGTTGGGTCGAATCCTTGCTCGCATACCTGTTGGTGAATCTCGTCTCGCGTGGCCCTCCACTCCGTCAGCGGCACGCCGTCATGGCTCTTATCGCCGACGACCATTTCGACAATCCGGATGGCCCGGTCGTAGGCGACCCAGGCCATCACCTTCGAATGAGTGAAGTGACGTTTCGGACCGCGGATCTCCCAAATACCTTCGTCCGGGTCGCGCCACACGCGGTCGAGGTGGGCCATCGTCGGTAGCAGGAGTTCAAAGCGATCTCCGGTCGCCGTCTGAAGTCCCGCGCGCAAAGCTGTATAGGTCGCGTCAATGACCTCACCGAAGACATCTAGTTGGGACTGGTCGTACGCCGCATTGCCGATTCGAACGGGTCGAGAATTCTCGTACCCCCCCAACCAATCAAGTTCGAATTCGGTCAACCGGCGATCTCCCTGGACGTCGTACATGATCTGAAAATCACCCGGACTGCCGGCGACGGCTCGCCGCAACCATTCACTCCATGCCTTGGCCTCTTCCGTGCACCCGGTCAACAACATCGCCTGCAATGTGAGAGATGCGTCCCGCAGCCACGTGTAGCGGTAGTCCCAATTGCGGACGCCTCCAATGGATTCAGGCAGCGACGTCGTCGCAGCAGCAACGACCGCGCCAGTCGGGGCGTACGTCAAGGCCTTGAGAGTGATGAGCGATCGCACCACATCGTCACGCCACGGCCCCTCGTAGGTACGGCGACTGGTCCACTCACGCCACCACATTCGCGTTCTGGTGAACGCGGCCATTGCATCCAACGGTAGCGGCGGGTCTTCGACAGACGCGTAATTGGCAAGCGAGAATCCACGTCGCTGTCCCGCCGAGATAGTGAACTCCGCCGTCGTCGAGTGATCTTCGCCGACAAGTTCGACGGGGCTGTGAAACCGGAGGCCGGACGAGCCGGCGACCATCGTGAGCCCGTCGCCCGTCGCTTTGACCCAGGGAACGATCGAGCCGTAGTCAAATCGCACAATCAATTCGGTCTTCATACCTACGCTGCCGGTCACGCCTTCGACAATCCGAAAGATCGTTGAATGGTTGGGCTCCGGGGACATAAAATCGGTGACCGACACAGATCCGTCAGCTGTGTCGTAGATCGTTTCGAGAATGAGAGTGTCATGGACATAGCGGCGGCGGACATCGGTGATTGCCGCGGCCGGCGCGATCAGCCATCGACCGTTTTCTGGTGTCCCGAGCAATGCAGCGAAACATGCGGGTGAATCGATTCGCGGGGCGCACCACCAGTCGATCGATCCCCAGCGATCGATCAGTGCCACCGTTTCGGTGTCACCGATGATCGCGTAGTCCTCGATGAGCGCGGCCATCATTGCGTCCTGTCCGGGTCGTCGGGTCGTGCGCCGTCTAGAGGCTAGGCCGTGTCCGCTGATCGCGTCAGGTGAGCGCCAGCGAAAAGGTGGCGATGTAGGTGTCCCCTGGTTCGGCCCATTGCTCAACTCCGGTCACTAATGCGTTAGTCGCTGCTGTCATCGGCTCAAGCGCGCCAAATTGTTGGTCAGGCGGTACCCACACTTGCGCGTACGGATAGGAGGCATCGCATCGCAGCTCGACCCCGCGACCCTCGTCGGTCTCGAAGCCGAGGCGCCCAACTCGTCCGAGCTTATAGAGGTCATCAAATCGGCGACGTCCGATCACCTCGGCTTCGGCTTGCTCCTCGGTCTGTCCTCCGGTGGGGAGTCCGAGTTCGTCAAGTTCAGCATGCGACCGAGCCGGGAGTCGCAATCGCCACTGATTTCGCGGTGTACCGGGAAGTTTCAGGTACGGATGCCAGCCGAAAGAAATGGGTGCGCGATTACGACCTATTGGCGTAATCGCGGTTGTTACCGTCAATTCGGGTTCTCGGGCAGTGAAGGTCACTTGAATTCTGTGCGGAAAAGCAAAATCCCTTGCGCCGATTTCTATCGAGGCGCGAAGCCGCGCTGCACCTGCCGAGGTCGACACCTCGTCAACACTCCAGCGTGACTGACCGACAAGGAGTCCGTGAATCGGGAGCCCGTTCGAGTCAGTTGGCATCGTCGCGTCCCGCAGATCAACGTCAACTCCGTCCAATTGAAACTGCCTACTGGACAACCGATTTGCCCACGGAGCGAGCAACGGCAACCCACCTGTGTGCCCGCCGCGGAGGTGGTCGAGTCCACGGGGCAGGGCTAGGTACTCACCCTCGCGATAGCGAAGTGACACACCGGTCAGACCTAGTTGCGGCAAAAAAGTCGCCGCAAACTCTCCGGACCGCAGCCGAATCGCTGATTCACCTCGGAAGCGGACGTGTTCCGCGGCGACGTGCTCCATCAGTCGTTCCACCTCGAATGCCTCGCAGTTGCGTTGAGCACGTTCAACCTTTGCTGCGCTGACTTCGATAGCGGCGAATCAGGGCATTTGTTGAACTGTCATGTGCCAGTTCGGTGTCGGCCTGCAACTGCGGAATGATCGTTTTTGCCAGCACCTTCCCCAGTTCGACGCCCCACTGATCGAACGAATCGATACCCCAGATCGCGCCCTGAGTGAAGACACTGTGTTCATACAGGGCAACAAGTCGCCCAAGAACCGTCGGCGTGAGACGTTCAACGAGAATCGTGTTCGACGGACGATTCCCCTCGAACACACGCGCGGCCACAAGTGACTCCGCGGTGCCCTCGGCTCTTACCTGATCCGCGGTCTTTCCAAAGGCCAACGCTTCGGCTTGAGCAA
>JBBRTC010000048.1:0-17904 GCA_038244765.1 Candidatus Nanopelagicales bacterium
CAAGCCATCGCGTTCGGGGTCTTCCCCCACTGCGTAAAGCAGTTCGCGAACGGCGCGCTCAATGCGCTCGCCGTCGAACTCTCCTGCAACTCGCGTCGATTCGGGGAGTGACACGGGACCGATATTGCGTTCTGAGCGGTCAGTCGACACAGATCAAACCGACGCCGGAGGGGGTGACTCCGATTCACTCACGTGGCCGTGGGCGCCATGACCGTTTGTCGCTGCGCCATTGGTGGCAGCGCCGTTGCTCGACGACCCATTGGATCCAGCGCCATTGGCGGCCGCGAGTTCCTTTGCGGAAATCACCGGACCACGATCACTCGGGGTACGGCGAGCCGACCCCGTCCAGGCTGGTCGGTGCGGACGGCGCGAAAGTGGTTCGAAGATGGCTTCCACTTGAGCCTTATCCAACGTTTCCTTCTCCAGCAGTTCCAGGACGAGAGCGTCAAGCACATCGCGGTTTTCAACCAAGATCTCGTAAGCCTCGTGATGTGCCGCGTCGATGAATTTACGTACCTCTTCATCGATTGCCGACGCGACATCTTCGGAGTAGTCGCGCTGGTGACCCATGTCGCGACCCAGGAAAACCTCGCCGGCCTGCTGGCCATAACGGATCGCACCGAGTCGCTCGGTCATGCCGTACTGCGTCACCATGGCGCGCGCGACCGCAGTCGCCTTCTCGATGTCGTTGGACGCACCAGTCGTCGGGTCGTGGAAGACGAGTTCCTCCGCTGCGCGCCCACCAAGCATGTATGCCAGTTGGTCCAACATTTCGTTGCGTGTCGTGGAGTACTTGTCCTGGTCGGGCAACACCATCGTGTATCCCAACGCCCGGCCGCGCGGCAAGATCGTGATCTTGTGGACGGGGTCGGTATTCGGCAGCGCAGCTGCCACGAGCGCGTGGCCCCCTTCGTGGTAAGCCGTGATCTTCTTTTCGTGATCACCCATCAATCGCGTCCGCTTTTGCGGACCCGCGATGACTCGATCGATGGCCTCATCGAGTGCGGAGTTGTCGATGAGTTTGGCGCCCAGGCGCGCGGTCAACAACGCCGCTTCGTTCAAGACGTTCGCGAGGTCGGCGCCGGTGAATCCTGGCGTACGCCGCGCCACCGCGCGAAGGTCAACACCATCGGCGAGCGGCTTGCCGCGTGAGTGGACGTTGAGGATTGCTTCGCGCCCATTGAGGTCTGGGGAATCCACCGCAATCTGGCGATCGAAACGGCCAGGCCTCAACAGTGCGGGGTCAAGGATGTCGGGCCGGTTAGTAGCCGCGATCAGGATGACGCCGCCAGCCACGTCGAATCCGTCCATCTCAACCAGCAACTGGTTGAGGGTTTGTTCGCGTTCGTCGTGGCCACCGCCAAGACCAGCGCCGCGGTGCCGACCCACGGCATCGATTTCGTCGACAAAAATGATCGCAGGCGCGTTGGCTTTGGCCTGCTCGAAGAGATCACGTACGCGGGAGGCGCCAACGCCGACGAACATCTCGACGAAGTCCGAGCCCGAGATTGCGTAGAACGGAGCGCCCGCTTCACCCGCGACGGCACGAGCGAGCAGAGTCTTTCCGGTCCCCGGCGGTCCATAGAGCAGCACGCCCTTGGGGATCTTCGCTCCGACGGCTTGGAACTTGGCGGGCTCTTGGAGGAACTCCTTGATCTCTTGAAGTTCCTCGACTGCCTCATCGGCGCCGGCAACATCGGCGAACGTCGTTTTGGGCATGTCCTTGGAGACCAACTTGGCCTTGGACTTGCCGAAATTCATGATGCGAGAGCCGCCGCCTTGCATCTGGTTCATGAAGAAGAAGAGCAATAAGACGACAAGGGCGACGGGGAGCAACGAGACGAGCAGCGTGATGAGAAGGCTCTCGCTGGGGACCTCCGTGTTCCATCCGTCCGAAATCTGGCCAGCATTCTTCTTCGTGGTGAGCAGGTCTTGGAGTTGCGCCCCGGAGCCGGTCACGTACGACGCACGAATCTTCGACCCGTCTTTCAGAGTGGCTTCGATCCGCTGTTCACGATCGACCAGGGTGACCTTGGTGGCGTCACCACTCTCAATGGCGTTGATGACCTGCCAGGTGTCGACGGATTTAGGACCGCCGACGCTCGTGAGCAGACTGCTGCCAACCACGACCAACAAGACGGCCAGAACGATCCAAAAGACCGGACCACGAAAAACGCGCTTGATATCCATTGGCGCGGGGCGAGAGCGCCCCGTCCCTCCTGCTCTAAGAAGTCATGTCCGATGACGGTACACCGCAGCCAGAGAACCGCGACGCGGCGATCACTATGAGCGAACAACGCTCGGGTCTGCCCATTCGTTCCCCTTTCCCCCGAGGAAAGCGCCCTGCGTTCACCCGGCGCTCTCCCAATCCCCGCATGAATCCGTCGCGAGCGGAGAGAGGGCAAAACCCGACCGGCGGCTTCGTTCGGCCCAAGAGTCCCAAAGATCCGGTCGGCAACACCGACAATCACCCATTCGGGACGCCTTCCGGTGGCCCCATCACCGGATCGGGAGGGTCAGCCTCCGTAAACGTGCGGCGCGAGCGTCGCCACCTGGCGCAGGTTGCGGTACCGCTGGTGGTGGTCGAGGCCGTACCCAACGACGAATTCATTTGGGATGTCGAAGCCGACGTACTTGACGGCGACGTCGACTTGGATCGCATCGGGTTTGCGCAACAACGTGAGCACCTCAAGAGATTCTGGCCCGCGTGAGCGCAGGTTAAGCAGCAGCCACGACAGGGTCAGACCGGTATCGAGTACGTCCTCAACGACAAGAACGTCGCGCCCCACCAAATCTGAGTCGAGGTCCTTGAGGATGCGCACGACTCCCGAGGACTTGGTGCCCGAGCCGTACGACGAGACCGCCATCCAGTCCATCTCCACGATCGACGACATCGCTCGAGCTAGGTCGGCCATCACCATGACGGCGCCCTTGAGCACCCCCACGAGCAACACGGGTCGGCCCACGTAGTCTGCGTCGATCTGCGCGGCGAGCTCCTTGATCCGATCAGCGATCTGAGTTTCGTCGAGGAGAACCTTCTGTAGGTCATCAGCCGCATCGGCTATGTCCACCGGGACTCCTTGATAGGTCGCGCGCGGGGCTCACAGATTCTGTAACTCAGGACGACCCAGGGGGATTAGGGGGACCCAGGACGATCCTGCCACCCCTGCGCTGCGCCGTGATGCCCCCCGGCAGCGAAAGTGCGCCTTGACCGTGCCAGCCGTCGACGAATGCGTGCATCGCCAAGATGTGCGCACGGGTGACTGATCCAGGAGGTACGCCGGCCGACACGGCTGCCTTCAGCAGGAGTCGGGTTCGGATGGCCACCGGGACGCTGATCAAGTCGTCGACCGACAATTGCGTCGAGCGGGACTCCTCCGTAGCAAACGTCGTCCATGCCTGCTCGGTCCACAGGTCCAACGCGTCGGCGTCGGCGCGCAACGACTCAGCGGTGCGCGCAAGACCCAAGACCACCGGGTCGCCGAGTGCGTCGGTCATGGCAGGAAGCACACGATGACGGACTCGTGCACGCATGAATGCGTCGTCCTTATTGTGCGGGTCTTCCCACACGAGACTCTCGTCGACGGTTGTCCGGACAACGTCGCGGCGCAACTCAAGTAACGGGCGACGGAGCAGCCCTTGCTTGGCTGCCATCCCCGAAAGTGATCGCGCCCCCGAACCTCGGGTCAGTCGGATCAGCACCGTTTCAGCTTGATCGTCGAGAGTGTGGGCAAGCAGAACGGCGACTGCGCCGTGGTGCGACGCGGAGTTCGCGAAAGCTTGGTGGCGGGCGTTGCGCGCTGCGGCTTCAACGCCGATTCCGGATAGATCGAGATCGATTTTGACCTTCACCACGTCGACCGGATCGAGCTGCCATCGGCGGCAGTGTTGGGCTGCTTGGTCGGCGACCACGTCCGCGGTTGGTTGCAATCCGTGATCCACGACGACCGCACCGGCGCGGATTCCGAGAGACGGTGCGACCTCAGCGGTCGCGGCGGCGAGTGCGAGGGAATCTGCACCCCCTGAACACGCGACAAGCACCAAGTCCCCGGTGTCAAGGTCGGCGAGGCATTCGCGCACTGCGCGGCGTACCGAGAGTGCGGCGGCGTCGGCATTCGGTGACGTCACGAACACACGCGTTCGACCCACGCTGAGGGGTCGGCGATTTCGTCTCGCGACGGAATATGAGCGGGCTTGGCCCATACCCGGTTGAAACCGTCACGACCCACCCTCTCCTCAACCGCTCTCACGAAGCGGGCACCATCGGCGTACTGCTTCATCTTCGCGTCCACTCCGAGTACTCGACGCGCCACCGAGTCAAAACCTGTCGCACCCCCACGACGCCGCTCAAACCGTTCCCGGATTAACGCGACGCTGGCCACAACCTCCGGCCCGACTTCATCCATAACGTGGTCGGCGTGACCCTCCAACAGCGTCATAATCGCCGTGATGCGCTCGAATGCCTCCCGTTGTTGGGGGCTGGCCATGGCGGTCACGAGTCTTGTTGTGTCGGCCCCACGTACAACTGCCGCAACCGCCTCTACCAACGCACCAATTCGTTTGAGCAAATCCATCGTCCCGCCCCGCGCCATCAAGAACGTGTGAACGTCGGCACGAATCTGATCGGCCAGCCATGGAACGGCGCCGAACTGCACGCGATGGGTCTCCTCATGCAGACAGACCCAAAGTCGAAAGTCTCGCGGGGGCACGTCGAGTGCTCGCTCAATCGTGACGATGTTCGGCGCGACAAGGAGAAGGCGCGGAGCAATGCCAGCAGGCACGAATGCCTCAAATTGGCCGAGGACTTTGCCCGAGAGCCAACCGAGTACGGCTCCGAGTTCAACGGCCGTCGCGCGCGATCCGATCTCCTTGACCAACGAGGGACCGTTCACTCGTTGATCCATTTCTGCGAGAAGCGGTGCCAGGACCTCTCGGAAACCGACCACGTTGGACCGAACCCATTGAGCCCGGTCGACGATGACTGTCGTCGCGGTGTCGTCGGTCGCAATCATCCCGCTGGTTTGACGCACCGGATCCACGGCCTCGCGGGCCAACGTTCGCAGTTCGGCAATGACCTCGTCCGCCTGGGCGGGCTCAATAGCTGGACCCGCCGGAGCCAGCCGTACGCCAACTCGCGCCGCGAGGTCAAAGTCCACTGCCTCAGATGCACTCGTCGCCACGTGACCGACTCTAGGCGGTTGGGCGCCGGCGCATCCGTCGAGCGTTGTGGGTCGAGACGACCAGGGCAGAGCCCACGACGAGCAGGGCCAATGCGGTCAGGATGGTCGCGCCCCACTCTGCGCCGGTGTGCGGCAGTACGCCGTTGTTGGGCGAGGCAACGGTCAGGTCCGCCGAGTCAGTGTTGTTGGACGGCACGCGGTCTGTCGAAGGAGCGTTTGTGATCGTAGCGACGTTGGTCAGTGTCTCCCCCGCAGCGGCCGTCACCTTGCTCGTGACGGTGAACGAAGCCGTTGCACCGACTGCCAAACTCGGCGCGAAGGTGCACGTGACAAGACGCGCGACTTCGCCGCAGGTCCAGCCAGTCCCACCCGCGGAGACAAATGACAAACCCGATGGCAACTGGTCAGTCACAACGATGGGGATGGCCATCACATTCGGCCCGTTGTTGGAAACCTCGATGACATAGATCGCCGTGCTCGCCTCGTAACTTCGCAGTCTCTTCGTGAGACTCAGTTCAATCGACGGAGTCACGGGTGCCGGATCGATGGCAGTGTCGTTGGACGGATCGGTATCTTCCGAAGCAGTCACGACCGTCGCGCTGTTTGTTACCGACGGATAAGCAGACGCCAAGACATCGACAACGAGCGACACGGTCGCGACATTCGATCCCTTAGTGGCGCCCAACACTGATCCAAGTGAGCAAGACACCAGTTGGCCGGAATTGGTGCAGTTCCAGCCAGCACTCGACGACACGTATGACAATCCAGTGGGCAGCGTGTCTTGCACCGTGACAGGCCCAGGATCGGGAGTAGGGCCGTTGTTCGTCACCGTGATGTCGTAGGTAGCTTGCGTGCCCACGACCAAGGCTGCCCGGTGAGACTTCGTGATGGCGAGATCCACAAGCGGTGGAACGATCACTGTGTCGACGGCGATGTTGTCCTTCGGATTGCTCTCCGGCGTTGTTGTCGTGACGACGGCGACGTTGTCGATCGACGGGTATGCCGATGAATCCACCGTGGCTTCGACCGTGATGTCGGTGGCCGCGGCTGGAACCAGGACACCCGTCCAATCACAAACGAGTTGGGTATCCGGACCAGACGGGGATGGGGCACATGACCAACCAGAGCCGTCGTACTTCACGTAGGTCAGCCCGGCCGGAAGGGTGTCGACAACTCGTACGGCGGCGGCCGCGGATGGGCCATCGTTGACGACGTGCAGCGTGAAGACCACGTTTTGTCCGATGCGTACTGGACCAGTGTGGATCTTGGAGATCGACACGTTCGTCAACTGACCCACCACGAGCGAGTCCGTCGACTTGTCGTTTGAGGAATCCGGGTCCTTGGTCCCTGACTCAACCGACGCCGTGTTGTCGTACGTTCCCGCGGCGGCGTCAGCGGCGACAAGGACGGTCATCGCTAGATTCGGGGCGTCGGCACCGACCGAGAGGGCGGCGCCGCCATCGAGGACACAATCGACGTGCTGACCGCTTGGAACGACGGGACCCGGTGAGCATGTCCAGCCCACATCAGCACTGACATAAGTCATTCCTGGCGGTAGGTCGTCACGAACGATGACCTTCGGTTGGGCATCTGAGGGACCCGAGTTGTGGACCGCAATGTCGAAGATGGTTGTGTCGCCGGCCAACACGCTCACCGCAACGTGCGACTTGATGATCGACAGGTCAGCCTGCGTGTTAATAGTCACGTCGGCCGTGTCGCTGTTGTCCTTGGGACTATCCCCTGCTGTTGTCGTCGAGACATCGGCAAGGTTGGTGATCGTGGTGCCATCGGGAACATCGGATGCGATGTCATAGGAGATGGTGATCACTGAACTGGCGCCCGCCGCCAGCGTAGGAATCGAGCACATCACTGTTCCCACGGACGTGCACGTCCAACCACCGGCGGAGATGGACTTCACGGACAGACCCGACGGGATCGCATCAGTCACGACCACGGAGTCAGCGTCTGACGGCCCATCGTTGGTGACGGTCAGGTCGAAGTCGACAGTCGACCCTGCCAGTTGTGGCGATCCGCTCGCGTTCTTCTTAGTAATGCGCACATTCGCGCTGTCGACCACGTCCGTGGGATCGTCCACCTCGTTGTTCGACAGGTCGGGGTCCGTAAGCGGACCAGAGACGGTCGCGTGATTGATCAGGGTGGCCGGACCGGCATCTGCCGCGACGTCGACGTCGATAGAGATCACCGGTGCGCTGCCTCCTGCACCGATTGTGTTGTTTGACGTGCACGTGACCAACGAAGGAGTCACCGTGCAAGTCCAGCCCTTGCCCTTCGCTGCCATCGCCGTCATACCCGCGGGGATGGTGTCAACCACCGTGATGAGCCCGGGTGAATCGGACGGGCCGTTGTTACTCACCTGCACGTCGTAGGTCATGGACGTGCCTGCGTCGACTGTGACATTGGAATGCTTCTTGGCGATCGCGAGGTCGGCTAGACCGGTCGCGGACGTGGACTCAGTGTCAGTGTTGTTGCTGAGGTCTGGGTCGTTTGTCGCAGAGTCGACTGTGCCGGTGTTGGCGATCGTTCCCGTGACGGAACTGTCGATTGCCACGTCGATGCTGACCTCGGCATCGGCCCCCGCGACCAGATCCCCCACCAAAATGCATGTCACGGTGGTGCTGCCCGTGCAATTCCAGGTGCCAGTGATGTCTAACCACGTCCCGGTGAAGGTGAGTCCGGCTGGCAGTGAATCTGTGACGGTCACGGGGGCAGCAGCGTCAGAAGGACCAAAATTGTGTACGACAAATTTGTAGGCGTTTGTCGTACCCGGGGTCATCGAGCCCACGTGCGACTTGGAAATCGCAAGGTCCGCACTTGTGGTCGTCCCGGACGTTGCCGAATCGCTGTTGTTTCCAGGATTGGGGTCGCTCGTGGGACCAGTCACGTCGGCGGCGTTCACCAAGGTGGAGTTGTACGACGAATCCAGGTCAGCGGTGAGAGTGATCTGCCCTGCGGCCCCGCCGACGCCGAGATCAGCAGCGTGGGTACACGTCATGGTCCCCGTCGAGAGAACACAGGACCAACCAGTTCCGGTTGCGACTGCCTTGCTCAAGCCCGATGGGATCACATCGGTCACTGTGATCGGGCCACGCGAAATGGACGGACCGTTGTTGCTCACATCGAGTGTGTAAGTCACGGGGGCACCGGCGACCACCGAACTCGTCAGTTTCTTGTCGATGGCGAGGTCCGCCCTCGTGACAACGGTGATCGAATCGGTGTCGGTGTTGTTAACGATGTTTGTCTCGAATGTCGATCCCGTCACGGTCGCTGAATTCAGCATGGTCGTGCCGTCAGCGAGCGAGTCGATAAGGGTGGCCAACACCGAAATGGTCGGCAGCGAGGCACCCTGGGCCACTGGCGGTCCGGGGCGAGTGCAGGTGACCGTCAAGGCAACCGTGGAACATCCCCAGCCGGAGCCGCTCGCGGTTGCACCCGTAACCCCAACTGGCAGTGTGTCGGTGACGGTGAACGGACCAACCGACGCGTCCGGGCCAGCATTGATCACATCGAGGGTCCACGTCACGGTCGAACCCGCGACAGTCGCGCCGGTGTGACCTTTAGACATAACCAGGTCTGAGCGATTGATGGTCGCGTTAGCGGAAGCTGGTAGACCGGCGTAGCTACCCGATCCGTTGGCGCTGGCACCGGTGGCGTCGTCTGCGGACGTGGACACGGTGTTGACGTGCTTGACCGAGGCACCACTGCCGGGTGTTGTCGTTGCGGCGGGTTGAGGTGTCGAGGTCAGGTTAATGACGATGGATTGACCCGCGAGCAATGTGCCCAAGTTGGTCCATGTCAGCGTTTGTACGCCAGCCGACATCGAGATTCCGGGGTTGATGACCACTGTGGGACCACCTGCGACCGAGACTTGCGCGCTACCGGCGTCGTAGGTCCAGTTCGGTGGGAGTACATCGCTGGCATCAACGCCGAACGCCGTACCGACGCCGGTGTTGGTCAATGTGACGCGCCACGCGAGCGGCGTACCGACATAAGCGACACTGCCACCCGGGGTCGACTTTGACGGCGTGATCTTCGGGAAGACCGGCGTGACATTCGCGGTGGTTGATGGCCCGGTGTATGTGCGGCCACCACTCGGAAGTCCCTGGTAGGAAGGGACGCTGGCGGTGTTCGTCAACGTCGATCCATTGGTCAGCGTTGATGACGCAGCTAGTTTGGCGTTGTATGTGAGCGCTTGCGAGGCCCCCGCTGCCAGCGGCCCAGTGAGATTCCACGTGATCGTCCCACCGCCGTTTACTCCGGCGCCACTGATGGATCCACCAGCGGAGATAGTGGCCGCGTTGACAACGACACCGACGGGTACGACGTCGGTGACAACGAGGTTGTACGCGTTGCTGACATTCGAAGCCGCCGAGTTGCTGGCGGTCACCGTGTAGGTGAAAACGTCGCCTGGCTCCGGGGTGCTGTCAGTCACGCCCTTGGCAATGGACACCAGGGGCTCTTGAACGGTCACGGTGGACGTTGCTGCCGGGCCTTGTTGGGTAAAGACCGCACTCGCCGAGATCGGGTCTGGTCCGTTCACGGTGTTCCATTTGACCCGCGCGCTATTGACCAAGGCTGCACCGCGGATCGCCGCTACGACGTCTGCGACCTTGCCGGTGTAAATGATCGTCACCGTCCGAGTCCGGGCGTCGTTGGCGACATCGCCGAGAAGCCAGCCCTGATTGGTGGTGCCGCCACCCCCGGCCGTCTGGGTCAGATAGGCGCCCGGAACGACGCAGGCCGAGGCATCGGAAAATACGCACGTCACCGACGTCGTCGAAATTGACAGTGGATCTATCCCGTTGGGCAACACGTCGATAACCGCGGAGTCATAGAAATTCACGTTGCTGGGCAGGGTCGCGGTTAGCGTCCAGGTTGCCGTTTGACCGATCGTTCGCAAAGCGGGCGAAACCGACTTAGCGACAGTTGCTCCGGCGACGGTCAAGGTCTGCGAAGAAGAACGGGTGTAGGTCTTCTCAGTGGGATTATCGGGGGCTACGGGTGACGCTTTCCCGTCGTTGAGAGTGCTTCCCGTGAGCGTTGCCGTGTTTTGATAGGAGACCGCGCCAGCCGCTGCTGCGGTGACGGTGGCCGTGTAGGTCAGCGTCGCGGTTGTTCCGCCGGTGATGTCGCCCACGTTCCACGCAAGTCGGGTTGTCGTTGCGCCACAGCCATTTGTCCCGTCGCCGGCCACGGCGGACACCGTCGATCCCTGAGTCGGGACGCCGTACGCACCGAAGATCAATCCGTTTGGTACACAGTCGACAACCCAACTGTCGTGAAGCGGCGGTCTACCGGCAGCGTTACTCGCCGACAGCGTGTAGGTCACTACCTGCCCACCGGTGACGATGCCGTCCGCGTCATTCATGGATTTCGCCAACGCGGGGTTTGGCTCGACGATGGTGACGGCGTACGAACCGGACACCGTTGGCAATGCGCTACCGGCGACAGCGGTCTTAGAGTTGAAAGACGCCGTATTTGTCTTAACTTGACCCTGACTGGCACCGACCGTTGATACGCGCGCATTGATCGTGACGCGGAAGAGGTTGGCTGTCCCCCCAGAGTTCGTGAACGTTGTCGGCAAGGTGAGGGTGACTGTGCTTCCGGCTCCTGTCACTGTCGTTGCGCCAGGCAATGCCCCCAGACCAGCCGCGAGACCGGTCGCGCTGAATTGACCGGACTGACCCGTCAGCGTCAGGCCAGCTGGCAGCGTGTCGATCATGATGCCCTCGTATGCGGAGGTCTTTGACGGAATCACGAGATCAACGGAGTACGTGATGTCCTCACCGATGGTCGCCTGCGTGGCGGCGTTGTTGTTGCTTTCGGTGATACTCGTCGTTCCGGTCTTGGTGACCCCGGCGGCGGGGGTGGACACCGAACTCGTGTCGGATGCCGAAGGGACGTCAATACTTGCTGGCGGCACGCTGGTGTCAACGTTCGACGCCGGGAAGTGGGTGTTCGGCGTACCAGTGTTTGGGACGCTGTCGTAGCTACGCACCGCGGCAGTGTTGAGGAACGTCTTGCTGACTGACACGTTCGCCGGGATCGTCATCGCGTAAGTCAGAGATGCGCGAGAAGAACCGGCGGCAACAACGTCAATTGCGGGCAAGGTCCAACGAATCACACTCGCCGACGGATAGCCGGCGGGATGCCCCGCGTCGCCAGGATTGGTGCAGACACCGGAATCGCTGATCGACGAAATGTCTGTGGTGCAACTGATTCCGGTCGGCAGGATGTCCCATGTCTGGCTCGATTGAATGGGGTCGTTGTTGAGGTTGGCGACACTTCCGTTGTTAGTGATGTCTACCCGGAACGTCACAACGTCGCCGGCCTTGACCGCGAGTCCGTCGGTGTTTGCGGCGTTGCCTCCGGCGGGGAGTCCGTTGACGTCGCGCACACCCTTGAGGATCGATACCGGCGGTGCACTCGAGATCTTGAAGTCGACTTGGTCACGCAGCGAAACCGCAACGCCCGCAGTGTTTTCGCTGCGGAACTTCATCAGGTTTCCAGTGATATCCGGAGTGACTCCTGAACTATCGGCGATCACAGTTCCGGCAAAGCGAATTTCGAAGGTTGAAGCCGGGGCGACGAATTTCGCACCACCAATGGTCTTACCCAGCG
This sequence comes from Candidatus Nanopelagicales bacterium, assembly GCA_038244765.1. Taxonomy (GTDB): domain Bacteria; phylum Actinomycetota; class Actinomycetes; order S36-B12; family JBBRLC01; genus JBBRLC01. The sequence continues at coordinate 11,820 of JBBRTC010000048.1, forward strand.
TCCAGGTGGGGAATTCGGTTCCGGCTGCCGCCGGTGCAGTGTTGAAGGAAATCTGGGCACCGGGAAGATCGTTCGTACCCGCCGTCGTCCACGAGCCGGCTTCGTACGCAACGGTGTCCGGCAACACGTCCGTCACTACGGGGTTACGACTTTGGTTCGCGTTGGGGAATGTCACCTTCAGCGAAAAGCAGATCCGATCACCCTCGCGGTAGGCCGGGCGGGTGTCAGGTGACGCCGTCGGATCAATGTAGGTGGCGGTCGCACAGTCCGGAGAAATAGCCTGGCGCAGTGCGACTTTCTTGTCGATCGCAGGACCTGTTGAGCTTTGGCCGGCCGAACTCGAGTCATTCACGGTGACCGGTGGGTTCGGGTCGGGCTTAATCGGTCCAGACAGCGGATCCGATGAACCGCTCAGAGTCACGGCGTTGGTAAACCCGTCGCCAGCCGCGGTGAGGGTCCCGGAGGTGAAGTTGGCCCGCATGCGCGCTTGGAAGGTCACGGTTGTCGTGGTGTTACTCGCCATAGTGGCAATCGGCGCAAACGTGATGAAGAAGGATCCATCGACTTGTTGGACGACCGTGGCGTACGAAGCACCAATGGGGTCTGAACCAGCGGTGGCACCACATTCGGCGGGAGCGCCAGATGTGTAGTTAGTCGTCGTTGACAGCGGGCAGAGACCGTCCGGGAGGTGATCGACCAAGACGATGTTGCTGGCCTGTCGGTATTCGCCGGTGTGTGCGATGAGGGTATACGTCGCAATACCGCCAGCGGCACAGGCGACCGGAGTGACCGACTTCTGCAGCGACAGATCCTGCGCCGTGACGGTCACGCTGTCTTGTGCAGCAACACTCGTCGAGGTCCCGGCTGCGACTGAACCGGTGTAGGTCCCGGATGCGACAGCTGCGTTTGTGTACGCCTGCGCGGTTGCTGTTTCGCGCGTTTCCGGACCAGTGTTGTTGACGAGGTTGGCCGCCTGACCGAGTGACACTGCGGTCGGCTTTCCTCCGGGGAAGGCCATTACGTTCTCGCGCAACGGAATACCGGCGCGGTAGCGAACTGTGGTTACTTGGTTTCCGGCGAAGTTGCCCAGAGTCCACGACACCTTTGTGTAAATGCCGGGGGCACGACCAGGTGGGTCCAACACCGTATCCACGGCGATAGGCGCGGGGCAGTTGGTCGTCACATCCGGGGCGGCGTCGAGACGCGGGGCACCTGGGTACTCGACCGCACCTCCAGGAGTGTTATCGACCGTGCCGCACCCTAAGAACTCGAGACCCGCAGGAATGTAGTCGTCGAGCGTCACACCATTGGTGGGATTAGCGGCGTTGTTGGTGACGACGAGGGTGTAGATAGTTGTGTTGTCGTGTACGCCACGAAGTAACTCGTGCTCCGGACTCGGTTCCGACTTCGTCACCGCGATCGCACTGATGTTGGTGGTCGCGGCAGCGGGACCACTATTGGAAGTAAAGGTGCCGGGCTGGACCACGCCTGCCGCGCTGAACTTCGCAACCTGACGTGGATCGCTACTGGCGTACGTCGTCGCACTGTTGGTGAAGGTCGAACCGACCGGGTACGTCGCCGGTGAAGGGGCCACGGCGTACGACAGCGACGAACTTCCGCCGGGCTGGGCATCGTTGACATTGACCCAGACGAGCGTTGTTTGTCCGGCGCCCGGGCTGTTCGGATAGATGACCGGGTCGCCGACGTCGGAGGGGCTCGTTGACCCGGCGCTGTAACTCACGCCCGCGGGCAGTACGTCGCGGAAGGTCACGTTGTAGGCCGGAGTTGCTGAGCCGCCCGGGTTGCTTGTCGTCAGCGTAAAACGTGCGCTGGCGCCGACGAGGATCTGACCGGGACCGGTCTTCGCCAAGCTGATGTCCGGCGTACCTGCGGCGAGGGCCGGCGTGGCAGGGAAAGCCACGAGGACGCCCGAACTCGCCAAAGCGAGCGCCGTCAACGCGGCGGTGGCGCGTACGCCAAGGCGCCGAGCCGGTTTCCCGGAGAGGTTGGGCACGGTGAACGAGCTCCTCAGTTGCTGGCTGGGCCACGCGCCTCCCTACCGCGCACGTCACCCTGATTTAGGAGCCATCGGCCAAACGGATGAACTTCTTAAGGTCCCCAGCATGAAAAGTGAATCCAAAACCGATCCCCACGCTCCCCCACGCCCACCCCCCTCGCCGAGTCGTCACTTATTGCCCTGTTTCGACCCGATTTGGGGTCCATAAGTGACGACTCGGCGGAGGGTTCTGGTTAGCGGCAACCGCAACCGGCCAGCGTCGCTGCTACTCGGTCGAGCGCGCGCTCAGCGGCCAGGAGATCGCCGCGTCGATCGGCGATCACGGCAAATGCGAGCAGGCGTCCACTGTGATCGCGTACGAGCCCAGCGAGTGAACTCACCGAGGTGAGGGTCCCGGTCTTGGCGCGTACGACTCCACGACCGGCCCGAGTCGACTTGTCGTCGAATCGAGTGGCCAAAGTACCGGTCGCGCCAGCAACCGGAAGACCAGACACCAGCGGCCATAACGCCGAGCCCGACGTGCTTGATGCATTCGACAACACGAGGGCCAAGGAATTCGACGTCACCCGATCAGTACGCGCGAGCCCACTGCCGTCGGCGATCACCAGTCCCGCGGTCGGGACGCCCAAGTTTGCGAGTTGAGTTGTCGTCGCGGCCGCAGCGCCGGCGAAACTTCCGTTGCCCGCGGCCACCCCAGCGAGGTGTGACAAGGCTTCGGCGAGGTCATTGTCAGACAACGTCAACATGCGTTCGACCAAAGCGGCAAGGGGTGGCGAAACAACCTGTGCCACTTCGGGTGCACTCGGTGTGGCGACGACACGTAGGGGTTGGCCCGAGACTGCGATGCCACGCTTCTTCAACATCGCGGCGAACGCCGTAGCGGCGGCGGCCGCGGGATCGGTAGCCCGTGCGCGCGATGTGGGCGTGCGCCGCCCCTCGTCGACAGACAACGCCGACACCGGTGCCACCACACCGGTCGCGACATAACTCGCGGGCCAAGCCGGGGACACCCGCGGACCAGTGAAGAGATGGTCATCGAATTGCACAGCAACCTTTGCCTGTTTCGTCGACTTGAGAGCTGCGGCGACGCGGTCAGCAAGCGCGGAGAGTTTGGCTGGCGCCGGTGAGATTCCGGTCGGCGTACGGCTTGATGTCAACGTCGCATCTCCACCGCCGATGAGCACGATCGCCGATCCGGAACCTCGCACCACGCGCGTCGTGAGTCGATGATCCGGTCCGTACGCCGACAAAACGGCTGCGGCCGTGAGCAACTTCATCGTCGACGCGGGTTGCTGCGGAGTCGAGCCGCGGGAGTCGTACAGAGGTTGACCAGTCAACGCATCGACGACGACGGTCCCTACCCGCCCGCCCAGAGCTGGAGCCTGCAGCGCCCTGGCCACTGCTTTCGCAATTCCGATTGACGTCGGTAGGGGCGCAGTTGTCGTCGTGGGCGTGAGCGCGGAACCACCGACCACGGTACCGACTGACGTTGAGGTCGACGGGCTCGGAGCGGAGTCTCCGTGAGCGACGACCGCATTGACGCCAATGAGTCCCACCGTCACCGTGGCGACCAGCGCCAGGCGACCAGGATGTACGCGCCGCCAGTCCGGGTGGCGCACGTGATCGGCGTACCGATGCCACGAGGGGCGCCGTACGAGCACGGTCAGCCTCCTCGCTCGATACGTTGTGACCCCACCGGTAGGGAAGAATACGGGCCCGACGCGTACGCGATGAGGACCGACCCGAAGCGAGAGGTGAGTTTCCGTGGAGTTCGACGTCACGGTCGAAATTCCGGCCGGCAGCCGAAACAAGTACGAGATTGATCACGTGACGGGGCGGATTCGCCTCGATCGGATGCTCTTCACGGCAACGCGGTACCCGCATGACTACGGGTTTATCGAGAACACCCTTGGCCTGGATGCCGATCCGCTCGACGCCCTGGTGATCCTCGACGAACCGACCTTCCCCGGCTGCGTAATTCGAGCCCGCACGATTGGAATGTTCCGTATGACTGACGAAGCCGGCGGCGACGACAAGGTTCTGTGCGTGCCCGCCCGCGATCCACGTCGGTCGCATCTGCAAGATATTTTCCACGTGCCGGAATTTGATCGACTAGAGATTCAGCATTTCTTCGAGGTCTACAAGGAACTTGAGCCGGGCAAGAGTGTTGTCGGCGCGACGTGGACGGGCCGAGACGAAGCCGAGGCCGAGATTCGCGCATCGCAAGCCCGCTTCGTGGAGTCACACACCGAATCGCACTAACTCGCGGCCTGAAGTGAATGGCCGCACGGGGACCCGAGCTCCTGGGGGAAATGGACGCGCGGGCCCCCGGCGGTCGCACTGACGGAGTTGCTGCCAGTGCTCCGATGCGATCGGGGCAGATGCGCATCGGTGTCTTACGACTCAAGCCTCGCATCGCATCAACGCGAAAAGCCAACCCAACTCACCGACACGCCCTTCCCCTCGTGAATTTCCCCATGAATGTCACAGTGGTCCCCATGGGCGGGACAATCTGCACGCTCTTATGAAGTCCCATATGGCTGCTTCGGTCGGCTTACTTTCGCGTACCCCTCACCGAACCCGTAGTCGGCGCCGTACCCGAAGACGCCAGACATACGAAACCGCGATCACCGCGAGACCAGCCGCTTTCTATGGGTGCGAAGTAAAAGAGATCCAACTTTGACACCTCATAGGTCACCCCGACGTACGGCAGGAATCCTTCACCGCATTTCGCTTCAACAGACTTGGTGACGCCATCCGTACCGGGGAAGACGCCGTCGGGCAATGAGCCACGGAAAAACGCCTCGACTTGGTGCGGCTGCGAGCACGGGACAACCCGGACCGTCTTGACCTCGACGTTGTCAGCCGGCAACTCGGCGACGCAATCCCCGACGTTCAGGGCGAACACGTCGATGTCGCCGGCCACCGTGACTGCGCCAGTACTATCGCGCTTGGCTTCGTGGAGCGCTTGATAGAGGATCGTTCCACCGACGGCAAGCGTGAGAACGACAGAGATCACGATGCTTGAGATTGCTAAGCCACGCCCGCGGGTTCCACGCATCTTGATTCGGTTCAGGGCGATGATTCCCAGGATCAGCCCGACGATCCCGAACAAGAAGCTGAACACGAAGGCGACGATTGCCATGGATTCGAACTTGGGGCGATCTTGCTCGTACGGTCCGCCGTACGCCCCATACTCCGACAGATTCGGCCCCGGGTATGGCGCAAGGTACGGCGGTGGCATCGCACCGGTGGCGGGCATCGCATTCGGCGCAGTTCGAGGGGCGTCCGTCGTTAGTTCGGCGGGCTGATCGACCGGCGCATCTGCTTGCTGGTCGACTTGGGGTTCGGCTGGCGGGTCGACCGGCTCAGATGGCTGTGTCATGGGCGCGATGGTCGCAGAGCCCTCACATGAATGTGCGCATTGTCCCGTCTCGTGGGATCACTGTGGGGTTCACGCGGAAAAGCGGTGGTGGGAGAGGCGGCGGCTACCCGGTGGGGATTTGGCCCATCCGACCGGCTTGAAAATCCTCGACCGCCTGCATGATTTCTTCGGACGTGTTCATCACGAACGGCCCATAGTGCGCGACGGTCTCGCCGATCGGGCGCCCGCCCAGGAGGAGTACATCGAGGTTCGGCGTACGACTGTCCTGGCTTGTATCCGCTGCGAGAGTGAGGGAATCCCCTGGTCCAAAGACGGCCAACTGACCAGCCCCGATCGGTGACTTCTCCGCGCCGACACTGCCACGACCGGAAAAGACGTACGCCAAGGCGTTGAAGTCCGAGCGCCACGGCACCTTCACTTGCGCACCAGCACTGAGGGTCGCGTGAACCATCGTGATGGGCGTGTGGGTGGAGCCCGGTCCGCTGTGGCCCCCCAATTCGCCAGCGATGAGACGCAGCAGTGCGCCCCCGTCGGGAGATGAGAGGAGCGAAACGCTTCCGCCGGTGATGCTCTGATACGCCGGATCGAGCCATTTGTCCGCACTCGGCAGGTTGACCCACAACTGCGTACCGTGAAAAACGCCACCGGACAGGACGAGTTCTTCGGGCGGCGTCTCAATGTGC
>JBBRTC010000049.1:0-17538 GCA_038244765.1 Candidatus Nanopelagicales bacterium
CACGAAGGCGGCTACGGCATCCACGCCAACCCCAGCGACCCCGGCAAAGACATGTGGTTCACCAAACCCGACGGCACCCAGTTACACGACCCACTACCCATCCCCCGCGGTTCCTTCACCCTCCCCTTCGGCGATCCCTAGGCGATTGATCGCGCTAATCGTTTCGCCAAGAGTGCCAAAGCGCGGCATACGCGCCATTTGCTGCCACGAGCTCGTCGTGACTTCCAAGTTCAGTGATCTCGCCGTCTTCGACAACCGCGATGCGATCGGCGTCGTGCGCGGTCGAGAGCCGATGCGCAATCGCGACGACCGTACGGCCGTCCAACACCGCTGCCAACGATCGTTCCAGATGGCGAGCCGCCCGCGGGTCGATCAGCGATGTTGCTTCATCGAGAATGAGGGTGTGCGGATCGGCAAGGACCAAACGTGCGAGTGCGATCTGTTGGGCACGCGAGGGAGCGACGGGTGCACCGCCCGTTCCGACGATCGTGTCGAGGCCGTGCTCGAGACCATCAATCCATTCCCACGCGTCAACTGATTCGAGCGCGGAACGCAACTGCGCATCTGTCGCGTCAGGCCGCGCCAACAACAAGTTGTCGCGCAGTGTGCCAACGAAGACGTGCTGTTCCTGGGTAACGAGAGCGACAAATCTGCGCGCCGACTCAGGTGGCATCGAACTGAGGTCCGAACCACCGAGTTGTACGGAGCCGGTGCGGGGCGCGTGTAACCCTGCCAGCAGCTTGCCCAGTGTCGTTTTCCCCGCCCCCGACGGTCCAACCACCGCGATCCGAGAACCCGGCGGAACGTCCAACGTGATGCCGTGCAGCACATCACGTCCTTCGCGGTAACCAAAGTGGACGTCTTGCGCGGAGAGTTCGCGCGATGCGGGCGTCAATGTGTCGTCGACCTCAGGATCTACGACCTCGTGGATCCCGAGCAGTCGCGCCAATGAGACCTGGGCAACCTGCAGTTCGTCGTACCACATCAGGATCAGGTCAACCGGTTCGATCAGCATCTGGGTGTAGAGCACGCCAGCGGTCATCTGTGCCAAGTTGATGGTTCCGTGAATGTAGAGCAAACCGCCCATGGCGATCACGGCTACCAACGGAATGATGTAAGCGCTCTCGACGGCCGGGAACCACACGCTACGAAGCCAAAGCGTGTATCGCTCCCAGGAAATCCAACGAGCGATTCGTTGGTCGGTGAGATCGACTCGGCGTGCGCCTAACCGGTACGCCTCAATGGTGCGACCGGCATCGGCAGTTTCGGCAACCGCCGCATTGACGTCGGCGTACGTCGCCATTTCCATGCGGTACGCCTGTGGCGCGTGCCGGAAATACCAGCGCGTCGAAATCAGGATCGGCGGCACAGCAAGAAGCCAGGCCAACGCGAGCACCGGCGCCGCAATGATCAGGGCCGCAAGTATGAGGACCGCGGAAACGATCGCGATCGAAATCTCCGGGATAGCCATCCGGACGGCCCATGCCAACTTGTCAACGTCGTTGGTGGCGCGCGTGACTAGGTCACCCGTGCCAGCACGTTCGACGACGCCAGGCGGAAGTTCCACTGCTCGAGCCAGGAACCGCTCGCGCAAGTTGGCCAGGATGTTCTCGCCGAGGATGCCAGCCCTCAACCGAGACGCCCGGGTAAAGACGCTTTGGATGACCAACGCGACCAAGAAGAACCCCGCCACCTTGTTGATCTGAGATGTGTCGATGGGGTTCGCCGGATCGGTCAAACCCTGAACCAGCCCGCCGAGGAGAGCGGGGCCCACCAGCGCCGCGATTGACGCGATTGTGTGGAGTCCGATGACGAAAAAAAAGGCGCGCCGATGGGTTCGGAACATGACGCGCAGGTGTCGGCGCACTTGGGCGGGATTCGAGACCGGCAACCGAGTGGGTGCCTCAGTCGCGCCGACCAACAACGCGGGGTCCAGATTCTCAATTGGCTCGGGGTACTTCACGAGGTCACCTCCTCGTCTTCGCGGGTGACAACCATGCGGTAGCGCGGCTCGGTGTCGAGTAGCTCCCGATGAGTTCCTCGTGCAACAACGACGTCGTCGATGACTAGCGCGACGACGTCAACGAAGTCGAGCATCAACGGACTCGTAGTAATGACTGCAGTCGTCATTCCTGCCCGCATGCGTCGCAGGCCCGCTGCGACACGAGCCTCAGTGTGCGCGTCAACGGCCGAGGTTGGTTCATCGAGGATCAGTACGTCGGGGTCGGCGATGAGGGATCGCGTCAACGCCAATCGTTGACGCTGACCACCAGAAAGCGTGCGACCGCGCTCGGGCAAACGACTCTCGAGTGCCGCTTCAAGGTTGTCACCAAGGCCTTCGACGACGTCGTACGCGCAGGCGGCGTCGATCGCTTCAAGAATGTTCACGCGGCCCGAGGACGGGACGTCGAGCAAGTCTGCAAGTGTTCCCGACAAAATCACGGGGTCCTTGTCTTGGACCAGGATGCGGCGCCGGACGACTTCCAGGGCAAGCGAGTCCAACGGTAGGCCGTCGAGAGTGACGTCGCCGGGAAGGTAACCACCGAGTCGTTCGGCCGCGGCGTCGGCGGCGTCGGGGTCGTCGTACACCAACGCGGTGAAGAGTCCCGGCTCCAACACGATTCCGCTCGATGCCTCCGCCAACGAACCCGATGTGGGTTCGGCGTCGGGACTCTCGGAGTGGGTGAGCCCGCGTTCGATCGTCAAGATTCGCACGATGCGCGTCGCTGCAACCTTGGCGGCGGTCCAGTGGTACGCCATCTCGGTGATCGTTCGAAGCGGCAAGACGAGAAATGCGGTGAAGCCGTAGAAAGCGACTAGTTGGCCAACGTCGAGTTGTCCGGTGATGACCATTTTGGCGCCAAGCCAGGTCACTACGACCACGAAAAGACCCGGAAGCGCCACTTGGAACGCGTCGAGCACAGATTGAATGCGCGCGGTGCTCACAGCAGCTTCGCGAACGCGTTGCGACGCGGCACTGAAGCGCGCAATGAATAGCTCCTCGCCACCAATACCGCGCAACACACGCAACCCAGCGACCGTGTCCGCAGCAAGTTCGGTGGCCTTGCCCACCTGCTCGCGCTGAGCGTTGGTACGGCGTTCAAGCGGTTTGATCAGAGGTGAGACGCAGAGCGCGAGCAGAGGCATCCCAATAACAACGACCAACCCCAGTGTCAGTGACCCGTGCAAGAGCAACAGGGCCACCACAAAAAATGACACGATGGCGCCGGAGAAGCGCAGCGAGATGTCAAGAACGTGGCCAATCTTTTCGACGTCCGACGACGAAACGGCGACGACTTCTCCGGTTGCAACATGCTTGGACAGGTCGCCCCCGAGATACGCAGCGTGCCGCGCGACAAGTTGCGAGACCCGCGAGGCGCCGGTGAGCCAGTTGCTCACCGCGGAACGATGTCTGATCACTCCAGCAATGGCCTGTACGACGCCGAGTAGCAGGACCACGCCAGACCAGACGAGTACTCCGCGACTGTCGCGCTCTGTCGCTGCTTGAACGGCAGCTCCGAGTGCTGCTGGGACGATCGACTGGGCGACCATCCACAGAATTCCCCACGCTGCGCCGGCGATGAGCAAAGGCCGCTGACAGCGCGCGACGTGAAGAATGAATCGCCGAGGAGACCGGAGGTCGGGCGTACCGGGATCGGACAGGGGCAAGTGGTGGAGAACTCGCCTGCCCACCGCGCCGGGTACCCGGACCCCGGTGTCAACCGGACGGGCAAGCGATGACATAGCGGCTTCCACGTTACTTCCGAGAGGCGACGCGTGTCGATTTCATTTCTGTTGTTCGAGTATCGCGACTCGCTGCTCGCGGCGATGGCGGGATGGGGCCGTCTGTCGGTCTGGATAGGCTGGGCGAAAGCGCCAACGCGTGACATTCCAGCGGGAAAGAGTTGAGAGGCACCAGCCCACCATGCACACAGCGCGCGACTCCGCGACCGCCGAAGTTCGACCCGTACTCGTCGTGGACTACGGAGCGCAGTACGCCCAGCTCATCGCACGCCGGGTCCGCGAGGCGCACATCTATTCCGAGATTGTGCCGGCGACGATGCCCGTCGCGGAGATGTTGGCCAAGAATCCAGTGGCAGTGATTCTTTCCGGAGGGCCGTCGAGCGTGTACGCCGACAATGCGCCCCAAGTCGATCCAGCGCTGTTTGACACCGGGGTGCCGACGTTTGGAATTTGCTACGGCTTCCAAGCTATGGCCATTGCGCTCGGCGGCGATGTGGCGAAAACAGGATTGAGCGAGTTCGGGCGAACGCTCCTGCACACCGATGGCGGTGTGCTCTTTGATGGGCTGCCACCGGATCTCACGGTGTGGATGTCACACGGTGACTCCGTGGCCGCAGCGCCCAGCGGTTTCACCGTGACTGCGAGCACCGAGGGTGCTCCGATTGCCGCGTTCGAGGACTCCCGACGGGCCTTGGCTGGAGTCCAATTCCATCCGGAAGTGATGCATAGCGAGCAGGGGCAACGCGTTCTCGAGCACTTCCTCTATGACATCGCCAAACTCGAGCCGTCCTGGACGACGTCGAACATCGTTGAGGACCAGGTCGCCGCTATTCGCGGCCAGGTTGGCGACAAGTTGGTCATTTGCGGTCTTTCCGGCGGCGTCGACAGCGCTGTTGCCGCGGCCCTCGTGCACCGCGCTGTCGGTGACAATCTCACCTGCGTGTTCGTTGACCACGGTCTCCTACGCGCCGGCGAACGCGAGCAAGTTGAGCGCGACTACGTAGCCGCGACCGGCATTCGACTCGTCGTCGTGGATGCACGCGAACGATTCTTGGCCGAACTTGCTGGGGTCACGGATCCGGAAGAGAAGCGAAAGATCATCGGCCGACTCTTCATCCGCACCTTTGAAGCAGCAGCGCGAGACGTGGTCACGGGTGCAGGGGCGCACGGAGCAGACGTCGAGTTTCTCGTGCAGGGCACGCTCTATCCCGATGTCGTGGAGTCCGGCGGTGGGACGGGCACGGCCAACATCAAGAGTCACCACAACGTGGGCGGGTTGCCTGATGACCTTCAATTTTCCCTCGTCGAGCCCCTCCGCGCGCTGTTCAAAGATGAGGTACGCCAGGTCGGACTCGAAATCGGTCTGCCACCGGCAATGGTGTGGCGTCACCCCTTCCCTGGCCCCGGTCTGGCAATTCGGATTGTTGGCGCCGTTGATGCCGAGCGGTTAGAAATCCTGCGCAAGGCCGATGCGATCGTCCGTGAAGAAGTGACGGAAGCAGACTTGGATCGAAGTATTTGGCAGTTCCCAGTGGTGTTGCTGGCCGACGTTCGTTCGGTCGGTGTTCAAGGTGACGGGCGTACCTATGGCCACCCAATCGTGTTGCGACCAGTGTCAAGCGAGGACGCGATGACGGCCGATTGGTCAAGACTTCCCCATGATCTCTTGGCCGCGATATCGACGCGGATCACCAACGAGGTACGTGAGGTAAATCGTGTCGTTCTCGACATCACCAGCAAGCCGCCCGGCACCATCGAGTGGGAGTAGTCATCGGTGACGCGCTCCGTTCCTCCCGTTGCCTTAGTGACAGGTGCAAATCGGGGTATCGGCTTAGAACTCGTCCGTCAGTATACGGATGCTGGTTGGAAGGTGATTTCGTGCTGTCGAAATCCCGACTTGGCAACTGATCTGCACGAAATTAAACGCGGAAACACCGATGTTGTGATCGAGGCCCTGAATGTCGCTGATCCAACAAGCATCGACGCGCTGGTGTCGCGCTACCGCGGCCAACCCATCGACGTACTGATCAACAATGCTGGAACCTGCGCGGGACATGTCAACACCAGACTCGGTATAGGCGGGGCGACGCTGGAGATCGCGACCAGTGTTGTGTCGATGCGACTGCTCATCGATCCGATGACGATGGAGGACTCGGGTACCTTTCGCCGCTACGACGGCGACACGATTGCGTGGTGAGAGTGATCAGCGTTGTGCGTCGTGACTCCGCTAGCGTCAACCCATGAGCGTTACCCCAGATGACAAAGACTGGACCTGGGTACTCGATCGGCCCTGCCCTGAATGCGGGTATGACGCGCGAGGTGTTTCCGGCCACGACGTACCGATGCGGTTGCGAGAGCAGGTTCCCCTGTGGAATGAGGCGCTATCTGCCTCGTCCGCCGCCGTCAGATCGGATCCTTCAACCTGGTCGACCCTTGAGTATGCCTGTCACGTCCGCGACGTATGCACGCTCTTCTCCGGTCGCCTTCATTTGATGCTCAACGACGATGACGCTCAGTTCGCCAATTGGGATCAGGACGCGACGGCAGTGGAACAGGGATACGACAAGCAAGCCCCGCTCGCGGTGGCGGCCGAACTTGCCAGCGCGGCTGAAATGATCGCAACTGAGTTTGATGCCGTCGCCCCCGGCGATTGGGTTCGGCAAGGTCGACGCAGCGACGGCGCGGTATTTTCGGTCGAAACGTTTGCGCGATACTTCCTCCACGACGTTGTTCATCATGGATGGGACGTCACGAGGGCTCCTACGCCGCAGTAGTGGGCGCTGGGTTCGGTTCGCTCGCGAGGCGTCGCCACAGTAGGAAGGCGAGTGCCGCAAAGCCGAAGTACAGCGCGAATTCTGGCCACTCACCGAACTTGATGGCGGTCTCGCTTGACTTCAGCACGAACAAGCGAATGAAGCGGTAGCCGAACATCAGCAGAAAGCAGGGTCCCAAAAACAGTGCGGGAGACAGTCGCATCAGAATCGGCGGCTTCGATTGGCCTGATGGCCTGAGCCTCGTGGACCAACGAGTGACAAACGGCAGCACGAAAGCAATCAGCCCGCCCACCATCTTGAGGTAGTTCAAGGCATTCTGGACCTCGAGAATATTGTGCACATTGGTCTCACCTTGGTTGTTGATCACACTGATCGCCGATGGAGTTCCCCAGCCAAAGATGCGCTGGCCCCAGGAAATTTCCTCGCCCGCGACCAAGAACATGCCCACGCCGAAGGCGATGAAAAGTACGGCCGCCGCGGTTTCACCGCGCCCAAAGAGACGCACGGCGGCGAGAATTCCAAACAGACTCGCCACCAGCAACAAACCGAATTGGGACCATTCCAGAAGGTGATCCTCCGCGACGAAGAAGCGAAACAATTGCCTATTGACTCGAGAAGCGCCAACAACAATGACTCCGACCGCCGGCATCCAGAAGATGATCCAGGCGAGCCGTGCCGTTACGCCATCGGTGGCCGCGTCACGTGTTACTTCCCGACCGTATGTGTCGATAGCACCAAGTTTAGTAGCGCGATGTTGAGCCACTTCTGCAGTCACCCCTGATCAAACTGCGGTCATACCGTCGACACCACGTGAAACGCCTCCGCCAATCGTCCCGGTGGCAGTCCCGCTCGAGCCGCATTGTCAGACGTCCAGGCTCTGACTCGAACTTCCATTTCTTCTCGGTTTGGCAACTGAGACAAGTGCGATCCGATTGCGTCGAGTTTCAACTCGAAGACGTCGGTGATGTCCACGTACTTGGTCGGCGCCGCCGCCGCCATCAACCAGACCTCTTCGACTGTCCATGCCTCGAGACCCTCGTCGGCGAGGAGCGACGTGTGCGCAAACGGGTTGCGGGCATCGGGGTAGACCGCTTGCATCGTCGCTTCGCCAGCGGCCAAGTGGTCCGGATGTGACGCTTGGATCCGCTCCCAATTCCGATCCGGCGACTGCGTGATGACCCGCTGAGGGCGGGTTTGGCGAATCACGCGAGAAATATCTCGCCGGAGTTCATGGATCACGGTGAGCTCGCCATCGCGATAGCCGAGAAATCGCACGTCGGAGACGCCGATTACGGCGGCAGCCGCCCGTTGCTCTTCGTGCCGAATTCGCGGGATCTCCGACCTGGGGATGGCGGGGTCGAAACCGCCAGCGTCACCGTCGGTGATGATGCAGTAGGTGACCTCAACACCGTCGCGGACGAGACCAGCGACGGTCCCGGCCGCGCCAAAATCGACGTCGTCGGGGTGGGCAGTTACGACGAGAACGCGGGTGACGTCGCTCACGCGAGGGTCCTTCCGGATGCTGAGAGCGTGGGTGGGCATGCGCCCGAGTGGGGGACATCGTAGGAACATGCTCAGGCGACCGCGAGTAGAGGCCGAAGCCATAGTCATGCCTGCTGCACTCGCGCCCGTCACCCGTTCGGCTCATGGGACCGCGACAGGTGCCAACCGCGTACGCCGGACCATCGTTGCGCTCGCGTCCGCAGCCTTGACCGTCGGCCTGGTTCCTGCCCTGAGCGGACCCCCGGCGCAGGCAGTTGGCACACTCCCTCCGGTCGGTGTGAAACTCCCCGGCGGCCCCAAGTCTCCAGTCGCCGCCAAGTTCACCGCCGCCATCGATGACTACCCCGAATACGAAGGTCAGATCATCTGTGACCCCGCGATAAAGCGGGGCAGCCTGCTTCTTCGCAATCTCCTCGCCTCGACGTACGGCACGCCTGACATCGGGATCAGTCGCAGTTGCTCAATCGGCGGTCCAAGCGAACACAAAGAGGGCCGCGCGTTGGACTGGATGGTCAGCTACCGCAACCTAACGACTCGCGCGAAAGCCAACGCGTTCCTGACCTGGCTGCTGGCAACTGATCAGTTCGGCAACAAGCATGCGATGGCTCGACGACTCGGCGTGATGTACATCGGTTGGAACGACCACATCTGGAAGTCCTACCAACCCAACGCGGGGTGGCAGGACTTGAAGGGTTGCTCGGTCAACCCCCGGTTGGCCGCCCGCGCCAACGACACCTACTGCCACCGCAACCACATCCACCTTTCCCTGTCCTGGGATGGCGCCGCGGGCACGTCGTCTTTCTGGGATGCCACACCTTCGCTCGTACATCCGTGTCCCGAAACGTGGAGTACTCCGTCGCCGAGCAAACCTGCCGTGGTGAGCACCTCGTCAGCGCAAGACTTTGTTCCGATCTCAGCGACGCGGGTGCTCGACAGCCGCACCGGACTCGGCATCGATCACGGAGCGCCGTGTCGGCTGGGACAAGATCGATGGGCCGGAGATGGGCGCCACCTTGTCGCTCATGTGCTCAGTGCCCCAGGCGTTCCCACGACAGGTCTGTCCGCCGTCGCCGTGCGCATCCACCTGCTCGCCGCCAACGCCCCAAGCTATCTGTCCGTGTGGCCCACCGGAACGTCGAGGCTGGCCACGCGCATTCTCGGCGTTCGACAAAACGGCAGCGCGTCAACGACAACCGTGGTCCCCCTTGGTGCCGACGGAACGATTTCGCTGGCCACATCTGCCGGTGATGCGTGGGTGGCCGTTGACGTTGTGGGGTGGGTGCAAAGTACGCAAGCGAAGTCGCTGGCGGCGGCGATCGGCGGCACCTTGCACGCAACACGATCAACCATCCTCTATGACAGCGCTCGCAACCCCGGCGGCGACTTAGCGCCGGGAGAGACGCGCAACATCACTCTTGGCGGTGTCGCGGGATTGCCTGGATCCTCGATCGCAGGTTTCAACTTGTCAGTCACTCCGTATGGAGGAACCGGCACCGTGGGGTTGCGCGTCTACAAGCCCGGGGCGACGTTGCCGATGGCACCCTCCGCTTCCGGCTATGGCCCCCTACCGCGAACCACCCAGGTCATTACCGGGTCCACCGACAATGGGACGATCGCGGTTCGCAATGACTCCCTCTCCGCAGTACAGGTGCGCGTCGGCATCTCGGCGTGGACCGGCGTCGCTCGGACGGCTGCCGGATCGTCGGTAGTGGCGCTGCGACCAGGGCGCCTGGTGTACACGCCGACCGGAATCGGCGCCGGTCCGCTGGTGTCCCACCGCGTGTGGAGGCTTTCGGTGTTGGGTCGAGCCGGAGTGCCGGCGACCGGGACGAAGACAGTCTTCGTCCAAGTCTCGTCGATTAGTTCTACTGGCTATGGCGACCTCTACGTCTGGCCAGGGGAAGTGTCACAAGCATCGGCACCTGCCCTGTCAATTCGTCGCCGTACCCCCGTCGGGGACGTGATCGCGGTGCCGGTGGGTGCTGACGGGCGAATTCAGATGACTATTCGCGCGAGTACATCGACACCGATATTGACTCAACTCGCCGTGTACGTCGTCGGCTACTCGCGCTGACTGTCTGACCCCTTCCTAGGATCGTGGGGTGTCCCCGATCCCCACCGATGTTCTGCTTGACGATCTCAACGATCCTCAACGCGCGGCTGTCACCCATGACGGAGGCCCGCTGCTTATCGTTGCCGGAGCAGGCTCAGGCAAGACGAGGGTTCTCACCCGGAGGATCGCCTATCTGTTGGCGACGGGGCGAGCGAAGCCGACTGAGATTCTGGCAATCACCTTCACGAATAAGGCCGCCGGTGAAATGCGCGAGCGCGTGTCGGATCTTGTGGGTGGTCGGGCGCGTGTCATGTGGGTCAGCACGTTTCATTCGGCCTGCGTGCGGGTCTTGCGACGGGAATCGACGCGACTTGGTTACACATCATCATTCTCGATTTACGACCAGGCCGACGCTCAACGGCTCATGACAATGGTCTGCCGCGACCTAGATCTCGACCCCAAGCGATACAACCCGCGGGCCTTCCTGGCGCAGGTCTCGAACCTCAAGAACGAACTTATCGATCATGAGACGTTCGCCGCGACTGCCGAGACGCACATCGATAAGACGGTGGCTCAGGCGTACGCCCTTTACCAACAACGGTTGCGCTCAGCCAACGCGTTCGATTTCGACGACCTCATTTCGTCCACGGTCGCAGTGTTGCAGTTGTTCCCCGACGTAGCAGAGCACTATCGGCGGCGTTTCCGCCACGTTCTCGTTGACGAATACCAAGACACCAATCACGCCCAGTACGTTTTGGTGCGGGAGTTAGTGAGCGGCAAGACCGAGTCCGCTGACGTTCCGCCGGCGCAACTGTGTGTCGTCGGAGATGCAGATCAATCGATCTATGCCTTCCGGGGCGCCTCGATCCGAAACATTGAAGAATTCGAACGGGACTATCCGAACTCGACCACGATCGTTCTTGAACAAAACTATCGATCCACTCAAAATATCCTGTCGGCCGCCAATGCCGTCATCGCGAAGAACACATCGCGCCGCCCAAAGCGCCTATGGAGTGACTCTGGTGCAGGGGACTCGATCGTTGCCTACGTGGCAGACCACGAACACGATGAAGCGGCCTTTATCGCAGGTGAGATCGATCGGCTCCAGGACGATGTGGGTGTTGTGCCACGTGACGTCGCCGTGTTCTATCGGACGAATGCACAGTCACGCGCGATCGAAGAAGTGTTGATTCGGGTCGGACTGCCCTACAAGGTGATTGGTGGCGTCCGGTTCTACGAACGTAAAGAAGTACGTGACGCCCTGGCTTATTTGCGGGCCGTCGCGAATCCCGCTGACGACGTATCGATTCGAAGGATCCTGAATACCCCACGTCGCGGAATCGGGGACAAGGCCGAGTCGTGTGTCGAATCCTTCGCATCGAGAGAGCGAATAACGTTCGCTGAGGCGCTGGCTCGGGTTGAAGAAGTGCCAGGTCTGGCAGTGCGGTCGGCCGCCGCAATCCGTGGCTTCGTCGACATGCTCGACGGCGCACGCACCTTGGTTGAACTGGGTGAAGGACCCGCCACTATTTTGCGGGCCTTGATGGAACAGAGCGGGTACGTCGCGGAACTTCAGGCCAGCACCGATCCACAAGATGAAACAAGGGTCGAAAACTTGGCTGAACTTGAGTCCGTTGCGCACGAATACGAGGAGTCACTCGCCCTCGAAGGCGCGGAGTCGGAGTCTGCGTCACTCATCGGATTCCTCGAACGTGTGTCGCTTGTCGCTGATGCAGATGACCTTCCGGGAGCGGAGGAATCCGGCGTCGTCACCTTGATGACGTTGCACACCGCAAAAGGACTGGAATTTCCCGTCGTGTTCTTGACCGGCATGGAGGATGGTGTTTTTCCGCACATGCGCTCACTGGGCGATACGCGCGAGCTCGAAGAGGAGCGCCGCCTGGCGTACGTCGGAATCACCCGCGCACGCGAACGACTCTTCGTGACTCGATCCGTCGTGCGATCGGCCTGGGGCCAACCGGCGTACAACCCAGCGTCGAGATTTCTCGACGAGATTCCGGACGAATTGATTGACCATCGTCGAGTTGAACCGACGCGCTCCTCACCCGGTGCAGGCGGATTTGGCGCAGCCCCGTCGCTCGTCGCGGCGGTCAGTCGGGGAGCCCGGACATCGGGAAATGTTTCGGTCATCTCGTTGTCGCCCGGGGATCGCGTGACACACGACCGATTTGGCTTAGGAACAGTCGTCACGGTTCTTGGCGAGGGCGAACGAGCGCAGGCGAGCATCGACTTCGGTGCGGAGGGCGTGAAGCAACTTCTCCTGCGGTACGCACCGGTTGAAAAGTTATAGCTGCTGCAGCGATTGTCACGCCTACAACGTGCTGAAAGGTACGACGGGCTTGATGAGCCAGGCGGGGACACGCCCTGTGTGACCCGCGGGATAGCCGAATAGGAACCGATAGGGATCGGTCTGCCGATCGTGAACCCGAACCTCTAGGTGCAGATGCGCGCCCGTCGCGTTGCCGGTCGCGCCGACTCGACCAATCACCGTTCCCGCGTTGACGTGACCGTGATGGCGACTTACCGAAGACAAGTGGCAATAGAAAATGGTGATTCCGTCGGCGTACCGCACGACAACAACGTTACCCAGCGCGGCGTGATAGGCGGTTTTGATGATCGTTCCCTCGGTGGCCGAGTGCACCGGAGTTCCCCAGTCGGCGATGAAGTCGAGGCCGGTGTGTCGCAGCGCCCAGTGCTCACCGCGCTGGCCGAATCTCGCGCTGAGTGCGAGGTGCGAGATCGGCGACACAAATCGATTCGCTGACTTCCAAACTCTGTCGCGTCGTCCTCGGATATCTAGCGCGTTGGAGGCCACGAGTGGCACCGCGCTGGGAGTAGCCACAGTCGTCGCGGGTTGCGTCCGAATGGCACGCGCGATCGCGGATCCGGCTTGCAACGTGAGAAATGTGACGAGCAGGACGCCGATGGTCAACGCAACCGCGACGACACGGCGTCCGCGGCTGGTGAGCCGGATCGGCGGGGGCCCGGTGGGGCGATTCAGGCGGGGCCGATTCGGCCCACCCGGGCGATTCGGCGGCGGCGGCATTGATCGGTCGGCCAGTGCTCCGGGTCGAATCACGATGACGCGGGGAGTCGAGGCGTGCTCGGGCGGGAAGGTGTCGACGGACCCTGATTCGAGCGTGCGTTCACGCTCGGGCATCAGAGTGGACATGGGTATCCGTCTCTAGCGAGGACAGGGACTCTCTGCTGTCTACCCGAATTACACCGATGTTCGATACCTCCGGGCCCAGATTGATCTCCGGGCACCGATAGCGTGCGCCCCATGAGCCAGCCCGATGCGCCGATCCGGGTCATCATCGCCAAACCGGGGTTGGATGGTCACGATCGCGGGGCCAAGGTGGTGGCGCGCGCGCTTCGCGACGCGGGCATCGAGGTTATCTATACCGGGCTACATCAGACTCCCGCGCAAATTGTCGAAGCTGCAATTCAAGAAGATGCTGACGCCGTGGGGCTCTCGATTCTGTCGGGAGCGCACATGACGTTGTTTGCGAAAGTGGCCGAGCTATTCGCCGCACGTGGTATCGACGACATCGTAATTTTTGGCGGCGGGATCATCCCGGAAGCAGATATTCCCGAGTTACACGCCCTCGGCGTCGCCATGGTCTTTACGCCCGGAACGCCCCTGCAAGACATCGTCGATTGGGTCCGTACATCGGTGGGATCGCGCAGCACCCGCTGACGGCGACTACTCGTTGCGTCGTTAGGCTTCCGAGTCCTTGAATCGACTCAACGACAGGCGCGCCCGTGGATTTGTACGAATACCAGGCCAAGGAGCTCTTTGCGGCTCATGGAGTTCCCACCCAGTCCGGCGAGGTTGTGCGTACCGCCGCTGATGCGCGAAGTGCCGCGGAGCGGATCGGCGGAATGGTCGTCGTCAAAGCTCAGGTGAAGACCGGCGGTCGGGGTAAAGCTGGCGGAGTCAAGATTGCGCACACCCCCGACGAAGCGGCCGACCGCGCTCAGGAAATTCTCGGGCTTGATATCAAGGGCCACATCGTTGGTCAGGTATTGATCACGGGTGCAGCCGACATTGCTGAGGAGTACTACGTCTCGTACTTGCTCGATCGCTCCAACCGCACCTTCCTCGCGATGGCGTCGGTCGAAGGTGGCATGGAAATCGAGCAACTCGCCGTCGAACGTCCCGAGGCGTTGGCGCGAATTGCGGTTGACGCGCTCGATGGTGTCGATGCGGCGAAGGCCGCTGAGATTTCTGACGCTGCCGGGTTCGCGGCGGACGTGCGTGATCAGATCATTGACGTCTTGCAGAGTCTCTGGAAGGTCTTCGTTGCGGAGGACACCACCCTCGTCGAGGTCAATCCGTTGGTGAAAACGCCAGAAGGACGGATTTTGGCGTTGGACGGCAAGGTGACGCTCGATGGGAACGCCGACTTCCGGCACCCTGAGCACGAGGCCTTGGTGGATGACTCAGCAACAGACCCACTCGAGTTGGCCGCCAAAGAAAAGAATCTCAACTACGTCAAACTCTCGGGTGCCGTGGGGATCATCGGCAACGGAGCCGGCCTGGTCATGAGCACGCTTGATGTCGTGGCGTACGCGGGCGAAGAGTTCGGTGGGGTCGCGCCCGCCAACTTCCTCGATATTGGCGGCGGGGCGAGCGCTCAGGTGATGGCGGATGGATTAGAAATCATCTTGTCCGATGTTGAAGTCAAGGCGGTGTTGGTCAACGTCTTTGGAGGCATCACCGCGTGTGACGCCGTGGCCAACGGAATTGTGCAAGCTGTCGAGTTACTCGCGGAGAAGGGCGAGGCCGTCGACAAGCCGCTTGTCGTTCGACTCGACGGAAACAACGCGGACGAGGGGCGTCGCATTTTGCGCGATGCGAACAACCCACTCGTCGAACTAGTCGACACGATGGACGATGCTGCGCGCCGCGTGGCCCAACTTGCTGCCTTGGGGGCCTGACGCAATGGCGATCTTCTTGACTGAAAACTCGCGGATCCGTGTCCAGGGGATCACGGGGTCCGAGGGCACCAAACACACCAACCGCATGCGTGCTTCAGGCACCAACATCGTCGCCGGTGTCACTCCCGGCAAGGGTGGTCAAAGCGTTGAGGCCGGAGGCCGTACGATCCCGGTTTACGGCTCGGTTGGCGAAGCCGTCAAGGAAACCGGCGCTGACGTCGCAGTTGTTTTCGTGCCGCCGCGTTTTACCAAGTCGGCCATCCTCGAAACCGTGGATGCAGGTGTCCCACTGTGCGTAGTGATCACCGAGGGCGTTCCTGTTCACGACACGGCGGCTGCATTTCAATACGCCCAGAACTCAAGAACAACTCGAATTGTTGGGCCGAACTGTCCAGGACTCATCAGCCCCGGCAAATCTAACGCGGGAATCATTCCCGGTGACATCACGAAAGTCGGACGGATCGGCTTGGTGAGCAAGTCCGGAACCTTGACTTATCAAATGATGTACGAATTGCGCGACATCGGGTTCTCGACCGCGGTCGGTATCGGTGGCGATCCCGTTATTGGCACGACGCACATCGACTGTCTCGAAGCGTTCGAGTCGGATCCCGATACTGACGCCATTGTCATGATCGGTGAAATCGGCGGCGATGCCGAAGAGAGTGCTGCCGCGTTCATCAAAGACCATGTGTCAAAGCCCGTCGTCGGCTACGTCGCTGGCTTCACCGCCCCGGAAGGTAAGACGATGGGACATGCGGGAGCGATCGTTTCTGGCTCATCCGGCACGGCGGCGGCGAAGCAAGAAGCGTTAGAGGCAGTCGGCGTACGGGTGGGGAAGACGCCGAGCGAGACGGCACGTTTGATGCGCGAGATCATGGCGTCGCGCTAGTCAGCATCGCGGTGCAGCCTCGTCGTTGAGCGCAGTCACCTTCAGGCGTTTCACTACCGGTCTCGACCTTCATCGGATGACACCATCGGCGAGTGGGTCAACCGGCGATTGATGACAGTGGATTCGAGAACAATTCTCTTGCTCAGTCGCCCGTCGTTGACCCGTCACTGACTGACCCGTCACTCGTAGACACTGCTCCCATTCCGATTGTGCGGATCGATCCACGACCCTCCGTTCCGACGCGGCCTCCGGCCCGGCCCACGCGTCAGCGATCGATGGGCTCCGCGACGTCGACGACCACGCGCCTTCGTTCGTCGAGCGCGACTTCGGTCTCAGCGTCGAGGTCAACGCCGAGGTTGTCGTGGTCAGTTGCAGCGGTCTCCGCTGCGTTGTGGTCAGCCGGTGTCGGAATCTTGGCCACAGTTGTGGTGGTGCTGATCGCCTGGGCAGCAGGCGGCCATGACGGGCCTCCTTCGGGGGATGCGATCAGGGCTGCCGGTGTTGTCTGGTTGGTCGCTCATCACTGTGTGGTCACATCGTCGGGCGCAACCTTGTCGTTGTTGCCGATCGGGCTCATGGTCATTCCTTTGGCGCTGACCTATCGGGCCGGCACGTGGGTTGCCGGTGTCGCCGTCCCGCAGTCACGACGTGAAGTCGTACGTATCGTGGGATTCGCCACGGCGACGTACGCGGCCGTGGCTGCCTTCGTGTCAGGCGGCGCGTCACTCGATGCTGCTTCGGTGAACGTACTCGCCGCGATGGCGTCGGCTGCAGCGGTGAGTGGAGTTGGCTTCACCTTCGGCATCCTCCACGGTTTGCCCGCTGCGCGCTTGCATGTCGCCCGGCTTCGCGCCAAGACGCCGCTGGCGCTGCGTGACGTCGTCCGTGCGTCGACGGTCAGCATCGCCGTCTTGGTCGGCGCTGCCGCGGCCGTCGCGGGGTTTGCGCTGCTCACCCACCTCGATGAGGCTGCTGCGGTGAGCAAGGCCGTCGCGCCAGGCCCCGCGTCTGGATTCTTCTTGGCGCTTTTGGGCGTCGCATATGTGCCGAATTTCGTGATCTGGAGCTTGGCGTACGGCTTGGGTACGGCACTCTCGCTTGGGGCAGGTGGGTCGGTGTCGGCAGTGTCAGTCAGTTCGACCGCAGTGCCCGCGTTTCCGCTCCTCGCGGCGGTTCCGGACACACCAAATCCGTGGGCCCGAGCACTCGTCTTGGTCGCAATCGCAGCCGGGGCCCTAGCGGGGGTGACGTTGAATCGAACTGGTCGATTGAGCGATTGGAAGTCTTACGCGATTGGTATTTGCGGTGTCACGGCCATGACGGGTGCACTGCTCGGCCTGCTGGGATATTTGTCTGCGGGCGCGCTGGGAACAGGTCGATTGGCGATGATCGGACCAAGTCCGTGGGCGGTCGCGCTAGTCGGGGGAGGCCTGGTTGGGCTCGGCGCCTTGATCAGTGTCGGCGTGGCGTTGGCGTGGAACCATCGCCATCGGCTCCATTCGCTGACATGATCGTCGATCGGTACAGACCGATCTGGAGGCAGTCATGAGCGATCCGAATATTCCGCCCCCGGGCGGAGAAGTTCCACCGCCGCAGCCGGGCGGATACCC
>JBBRTC010000050.1:0-16678 GCA_038244765.1 Candidatus Nanopelagicales bacterium
GCAGCGGCCTTCTTGACCGTGCGCTTTGCTGCTGCCTTCTTCGTGGTCCGCTTGGCAGCGGCCTTCTTCGTGGTGCGCTTGGCAGCGGCCTTCTTGACCGTGCGCTTTGCTGCTGCCTTCTTGGCGGTCCGCTTGGCAGCGGCCTTCTTGACCGTGCGCTTTGCCGCGGCCTTCTTGGCGGTCCGCTTGGCAGCGGCCTTCTTGACCGTGCGCTTTGCCGCGGCCTTCTTCGTGGTCCGCTTGGCAGCGGCCTTCTTGACCGTGCGCTTTGCCGCGGCCTTCTTCGTGGTCCGCTTGGCAGCGGCCTTCTTTGCAGGTGCCTTCTTCGTCGTGCGCTTGGCAGCGGACTTCTTCGCTGCTGCCTTCTTCGTGGTGCGCTTGGCTGCCGCCACGATTCCTCCCTGATGTCGTCTTCCGACTTGTTGCCAGAAGCCTTCCCTACGAACTTTGACAGAGCGACACGCGATTCGCGTGCATATACGCGTCGTTACTTCATTTCGTGTCGCGCATCTGATAACACGCGAACCGTAGCGACATATTGTCGATGCGTCGACTGCTGCATCGCGAAACGCAACCGTGGACATCGTCGTGATGTGCGATGTAGTGGCGATGCGATGCGCGATATCGTCAGAGGTTGAGAGTTAATGTCACATCAGATGCAACACTTCTGAGAGCTTTTTCCGATGATTGCGACGCGCAGTTCGTCCCTTTTTTCTTTTTCGCCACGTCGATGACGATTAACACGTCAAGCGTCTGAACAGGTGTGTTGTGCGATCCCTCGCGAGTACAACTCACCGGAACGTCAATCGTCGCGAGGATTCGGGCCTTCAATCGTCTCGAGCAATCGGCCTAGCCGATCGCGGAAACCCCTGCGTCGCGAAGCCTCCGATCCGGGAAGCGCGAGGTCGACTTCGCCAGCCGCCGTACTCACAAGGTGGGAGACCGCGTCGAATGACACTCCTGGTGCGGACAGATCGAAGTCGAAGAGACCGGCCTCAGCCATTCCAACGGCGATCACTTCGGCATCGCTTGGCGCGATCAGGCCTTGGGGCGGCACGATGAGTGACTCGTGCGCCAAACTCTCAAGATCCTTGTCGCCGCCATCCATCGTCAAGATGGTGGCACCGATTCGACGGGCATCGTCGACTCGATCAAGCAGCGCCTCTGGTGCTGTATCAGGCGCGACGACGAACAGCGTTTCGCCCGGTCGGGCGGCTGCGAGTCGACTAAAGCCCACGGCGAGATGAGGTGGGGCACCTGCCGGCGGATTCCAGCGAACCAACGTGGGGCTCAGTCCGGGGAATCCGCCGTAACGAGATTCATCGTCGAGATGCGCGGCGAAATGCCACGGTTCTTGGTCGGGCGTGCCGACGATAAGAAGGCTTTGTTCCTTTTCGGTGGATCGGCGAAGAGCCCGAGCGAACGTTCTGGTCCGGTCAAGCCAGCCGGTGCTCGACAGCACCTCGCGCAAGATTCGTACTCGGTTTGCGTCCACGGACCCATCGTGCCTGAGAAGTGCGTGTGTTGAGAGGATCAGGGCATGAGCGAAGCGACGAGTCCTGCTCCATTGGAGTTACCGGATGTCACGGCGTACGTCGTGGGAGTCCTGGGAGGTACCGGTGAACAGGGCCGGGGGCTTGCCACGTGGTTAGCGCGGATGGGTCAGTCGGTCATCATCGGCTCGCGAAACGAGCAGCGGGCAGTTGATGCCGCTTCAGAGCTAAATACGACTTTGTCCTCGATCGTCGGGGCTTCGGCCACGGTGCGCGGGGCGGACAACGTCGAGTGCGCGTCGCGCGCCGACGTCTTGATCGTGGCTGTCCCGTGGGACGGACATCGGGATTTGCTGCTGGCGCTCGCGGATGAGTTGGCCGACAAAATCGTGATTGATTGCGTCAATCCGCTCGGTTTCGACAAGCAAGGTGTCTACGCGCTTGCCGTCGATGAGGGAAGCGCGACCCAGCAGGCCGCCGAGTGTCTTCCACGAAGCAGGGTGGTCGGTGCGTTTCACCACATCTCGGCGGTTCTGTTGCTGGATCTCGCGGTCAACTCGATCGATACCGACGTGCTCGTCGTTGGCGATGATCGCGCAGCAACTGATGTGGCCCAAGCGCTCGCGAGCCGCATCACCGGCGTACGCGGCATTTATGCCGGCCGATTGCGCAACGCCCACCAGATTGAGGCCATGACGGCGAACCTCATCTCGATGAATCGCCGCTACAAGTCCCACTCCGGCATCCGCGTCACCGACGTCTAACCGCGCTTCGAGCGGAGACACGACCCAGCGGCGGCTACTTGTATTCGTGTTCCTCGTCGGGGTACGAGCCTGACACCACGTCCTTGGCCCACCGTTGAGCGGCGTCGGTGAGTACGCCAGCGACATCGGCGTACTTCTTCACAAACTTCGGCGCACGCCCAGGTGTGAGCCCAGCCATGTACTGCCACACCAGCACTTGCGCGTCCGTCTCGGCGCCAGCACCGATACCGATGGTGGGGATGGACAGAGCCGAAGTGACGCGGGCCGCGAGACCAGCGGGAACTACTTCGAGGACCACGGCAAATGCCCCGGCGGCTTCGAGTGATTTCGCGTCGCGCATCAGGACCTCTCCGGATTCTCCACGCCCCTGGATCTTGTAACCGCCAAACTGATTGACCGATTGCGGCGTCAAACCCAAGTGAGCCATGACCGGAATGCCCGATTCCACCAATAGTTCGACGTGTGGAAGGACTCGCGCGCCACCTTCGAGCTTCACCGCATGTGCGCCCGACTCCTTCATGAATCGTGCGGCAGTTTCCAGCGCCTGCGAGGGCGAGGATTGGTAGGACCCGAATGGCAAGTCCGCGACGACCATCGCGCGGCGGGAACCGCGTACGACTCCGGCGACGAGTGGAAGCAGGTCGTTGGTCGTGACAGGGATCGTCGTGTCATAGCCGTACACGACCATCGCCGCGGAGTCCCCGACGAGAAGTACCGGGATCCCGGCCTCGTCAAAGACGCGCGCCGTCAGTGCGTCGTACGCCGTCAACATGGGCCACTTTTCGTGGCGTGACTTCGCCGCGGCGAGATCAGCGGTGCTGACGCGGCGGTGGGGGGCGACCGATCCGCCGTAAAGGGATTCGATCGCGGGGGATGAGCCCAGGCTTTCAGCCATGGTGAACTCCTTATGACTCGAGGCTCCCTGATGGAGTCCCCGGACACATCAATGGTGGCACGACTTCGTGCCAGGGCCTAAGCCGACCGGCAGCGAGATGGACAACGAGATGGACAACGAGGGAATACGAAACGGTACGGTTGCGTATTGGAATACATCGGCGTACCTTGCCCGTTGGCCCCAAAGCCAGCACCCAAAGCCAGCACCCAAAGCCAGCACCCAAAGCCAGCACCCAAAGCCAGCACCCAAAGCCAGCACCCAAAGCCAGCACCCAAAGCCTGAAGGACACGAACTCATGAGTGGGCAATCCCCGGAAATCCCGAATGGACAGCGACCGACCACTGGAACGGTGGCCAGCCAAGCCGTCACCGAAGGGGTCTATCCCCGACGTTGGGCCGCGCTCGCGGTCTTGGTCGTCAGTTTGCTCGTGGTCGTTCTCGACAACACGATTCTCAACGTCGCGTTGAAGACTATCCAGCAGGACCTCGGGTCAACTCAAGCGCAACTCATCTGGGCGATCAACGCATACTCACTGGTCTTCGCGGCGTTGCTATTCACCTGGGGCGTCTTGGGTGACAAGTTTGGGCGCAAGCGCATTCTGCTCATCGGCTTAACGATGTTCGGCCTCGCGTCGGCGTTGTGTGCCTTCGCGACAAGCCCCGAGCAGCTCATCGCGGCTCGGGCCCTCATGGGCATCGGCGGTGCATCGGTGTTGCCGGTCACGCTGTCGATCATCACGGTGATCTTCCCGCCGCAAGAGCGCGGCAAGGCGATTGGTCTTTGGGCGGCCGCGGTTGGTGGGGCGGTTGCGCTCGGACCGATCGTCGGCGGTTTGCTTCTCGAACACCCGAATTGGTTCCACTGGCTCACCGGTAATGACTGGGGCTCGGTCTTCTTCATCAACGTGCCAATCGTTATCGCCGGTTTGATCGGCATCTACTTGATCGTGCCGGAAACGAAGAACCCCAATCCCAGTCGACTTGACCCCGTCGGCCTCGTGTTGTCCTTCCTCGGTCTCGTTGCGTTGGTCTATGGAATCCAGCAAGCCGAGTGGTCGCAGGCCACGACGTACATGTGGATCGGACTCGGCGCGCTCTTGCTCCTCGCGTTCTTCCTCTTCGAACGTCGCACTGATCATCCTTCGCTGGACACCTCGCTGTTCAAGATTCCGTCTTTCTCGGTCCCGTTGATATCGGTGTCGCTAGCTTTCGCGGCAATGCAGGGAACGTTGCTGTTCCTCGCTTTCTACATGCAACTCGTGCGCGGCTATTCGCCGTTGCAAGCCGGCGCCCTCACGGTGCCTTTCGCCGTGGGGCAACTCCTGGCCGCGCCGCGAAGCGCGAAGATGGTCAAGCGATTCGGTGCGCGCAAGGTGATGACATTCGGACTGAGCCTCGCGGCGTTCGCGATGCTCGTGCTCGTCTTCATCACTCCCGAGACCCCGATCTGGCTGCTCGTCGTCGACTTCTTCCTCTTCGGATTCGGACTCGGCAACGTCATCGCCCCGTCGACGACTCGCATGACGCTGGCCACTCCGCCCGCGCGTTCGGGCTCAGGTGCTGCGGTGCAGAACACAGTTCGACAGGTGGCGGCCGCCCTGGGTGTCGCGATCATCTCGTCCATCGTGGCGACGGTGTACGCGCACAACATCAATCCACTGCTGCCGTCGTCTCTACCGGACGAGATCCGTGGCGTCGCGAGCGATTCCATCGGTGGCAGCTACCAAGTTGCGGGTCAGGCCGTGGCCTCGGGGCGTGGGTCGGCCCAACAGGCGGCGGCATTGATCAGCGCCGCGAATTCATCGTTCATGAGTGCTTTCCACGTGGCCGCCATTTGTTCGGTCGTACTCCTGCTTACGGCGCTCGTGCTAATCGTGTTGCGGCTCCCCGCTCAAGCGCAGGCTGTGGCGTGGGGCGCTCATGCACAAAACGGTGACGACAAGGCCTTTGCCGAAGCAGCAGCGCACGACAGTGCGGCGGAGAGTCTCGTGCCGCTGGACGCGCTCGGTATTGACGAAGATGCCCATGGTGCGGACCTTCATCTCGAAGGCTCGGAGCCCGTTGTCGCTGGCGACGGTGCGCGCGCGACCAAGTCCGGGCGAATCTAGCGGTGGTCGCCTCCGACGGCGCCGTCTCGACAGCCGTGGTTGACGAAGTGGGCGATGCGCGGCGTACGCCGGGACGCCCGCGCAGCGCTGACGCGGATCGAGCCATCGTCGACGCCACGCTCACGTTGCTCATCGAGGTCGGCCTCGGCGCGTTGTCGATCGAGGAGGTAGCGACGCGGGCGGGAGTGTCGAAGGCCACCATTTATCGCCGCTTCCCCAACAAGGATGCGTTGATCGTCGAATCGCTCGCGTGCATGCTGGACACGTCGCCTCCCCCAACGATTCAGGACGACATCTCCACGCGAGACATTCTTGTACGGATGATCTCCGGGATGCGGCAGTGGTATCGGGAATCCCCGAACGGTGCACTGATGCCACGAATGCTGGGTTACGCGCGCACTAACCCCGAACTGTTCGGCTGCTTCTACGACCGGGTGCTGGCACCTCGACGCGAGAATCTCAAGCAGGTGTTGATTCGGGGGATCGAACGCGGCGAGGTACGTCGCGACATCGATCTGGATCTCGCAGTCACGATGATCATTGCGCCCACTTTTTTCACCGCCACGGTGGGGATGGGTGGTCGTGACGTAACGCCGGGTTCCGGTCCGACGGATTTTGTCGACGCCGTACTGCGTGGTCTCGCACCCAGTCAGTAGGTGCAGGCTTAGCGCGTGTCTGCGTGGGGTTCGCGCCATTGATTAGTGATGGGAAGGCGCCGGTCGCGGCCGAAAGCCTTCAACGAGATCTTCGTTCCCGGCGGGTACTGCCGACGCTTGTGTTCGGCCGCATCTGTCAGGCGCAATACTCGCTCAACCAAAGCGGCATCAAACCCCTGGGCTCGTAGTTCTTCCGCGCCCGCATCGCGTTCGACGTAGTCATCGAGTATGTCGTCGAGCACGTGATAGTCGGGCAGCGAATCGCTATCGCGCTGATCAGGTCGAAGTTCGGCGCTGGGTTCCTTGTCAATCGAGGAGATCGGAATCGGTGGGGTCTCGCCGTTTTTCTCCGCCAACTCGTTGCGCCACCGCGCGAGGGCCCACACGGTTGTCTTCGACACATCTTTGATCGGCGCGAATCCGCCAACCGCGTCGCCGTAAATCGTCGAGTAACCCACCGAGATTTCGCTTTTGTTGCCGGTCGCCAGCACGAGGTGGCCCTCTTGGTTCGAAATGGCCATCAGCGTCGTACCACGAACACGAGCCTGCAAATTCTCTTCCGCGAGCCCAGTCAGGTTGAGCGCACCGAGGTATGCGGACACCATCGGCGCGATTTCGACGACGCGATAGTTCAATCCTGTTCGGGTGGCGAGGTCGGCAGCGTCGTCGCGTGAATGCTGCGACGAATACACGCTCGGCATTGAGACGGCATACACGTTGTCCGCGCCGAGCGCATCGCAGGCGATCGCCGCAACGAGCGCAGAATCAATTCCACCAGAGAGCCCCAGCACGATGGAGGAAAAACCGTTCTTGATCACGTAGTCGTGCAACCCGAGTACCAACGCGGAGTAAACCTCAGCCTCGTCCGAGAGCCGCTCACGGTTTGCGGACGAGTGCGACTCGCCCACGTCGACAACGAGCAAGTCGGCGGTGAATTGGGGAGCGCGCGCGAGCAGCGTCCCGTCGGCGTCGACGACAAGTGAGTCGCCGTCGAAGACGAGCTCGTCTTGACCGCCGATCATGTTGACGTAGGCGAGAGGACAGCCGGCTTCGCGGGCACGTCTTGCGCAGAGTTCGAGGCGTACATCGTCCTTATTGCGCTCGTACGGCGATCCGTTGAGGACCACCAACAGGTCAGCCCCCAGTTCGCTCACCTGTGCGACCGGTCCGCCGTCCTGCCAGAGGTCTTCGCAGATCGCAATCGCGATGTCGCCCTCGCCAATTCGGACCATCGTGGGTGATTCGCCTGGCACGAAGTAGCGGAATTCGTCAAAGACTCCGTAGTTAGGTAGATGGTGTTTGGCATACGTCGCGACGACCTCGCCACCGAACAAGACGGCCGCGCAATTCTGCGGAGCGCCGCGTGGAGTCCCCAGCGCGTCACCTTTGGGATCGGGAGTAGTGGGAGCAGTGTGTGCACTGGGGTCCACTCGGCCGAGGTAGCCAACGATGACGTGGATGTCACCGAGCGACGACGTCGCAAGTTCGGTGGCTAGTTCGTCGAGAGCGCCCAGCGAGGCTGTTTGGAAGGATTCGCGCAGGGCCAAGTCTTCGACCGGGTAACCGGTCAACATCATCTCGGGGAAGACCACCAGCGCCGCCCCAGCATCGCGAGCGTGTTTGGTCTCTCGGAGCACGATCGCGGCGTTTCCACTGAGGTCACCGACTGTGGGATTGACCTGCGCGAGCGCGAGTCGTATCGGAGCCACGCACTAACCCTAGAGCGAGATCGCCTTCACTTCTGCCAGGCTCTCGTTCGTGACGGACCCCTGGACTTTGATCAGTAGCGACGACGCGCGGCGACTGACGGTCGCGGCCGGAGAGGTAGTGGTTCGGCTGCCAGGGTCGGCGACGGCAGGGGCAGTGTCCATCGTGGAATTCGCCCTTGCCGCGCACGTCGTCGGGGCGGCGCCACACGTCCACCAAGCGCACGACGAAGGGTTTCTAGTCCTGTCGGGTCGGGTGCACTTCATCCTGGGCGGCTCGGGTCCCGCGATGGCAAGCGGTCTCGACGCGGCCCTGGTCGTACGTGAGGTAGTGGCGGGGGAGTCGGCAGTCGCGTGGATTCCTCGCGGCGTACGCCACGGATTCGCCAACCCCGATGACACACCGACGAGACTGCTCGGTTTCTTCAGCCCGTCGGGCTACGAGACGTACTTCGTCGAAATGGCCGAGGCGATCGCCCGCGGCGAAGTCTTCGACGACGGGGCCCTTGCCGCGTTGCGTGCGAAGTACGCCACGGTCACGGGCTGAGGCTGGCTCACGGGGGCTCCACTGTCGTTCTCCACCTGATCAGCGCGCCGTAACCCGCGCGAAACACGCAGTCGGCAGGATGACCTCAACGGCAATCGCCGATGGGGCACCGAGGGACGAGGTTCACCGATGGACAAGCAGACCGAGTTCGTCCTGCGCACGATCGAAGAGCGCGACATCCGTTTCGTACGTCTGTGGTTCACCGACGTGCTCGGAATGCTCAAGTCGGTGGCGATCGCGCCGGCTGAACTCGAGGCAGCGTTCGGTGAGGGCATCGGGTTCGATGGCTCCGCGATTCAAGGTTTCGCCCGTGTTTTTGAATCCGACATGTTGGCCAAACCCGATCCGTCAACGTTTCAGGTGTTGCCGTGGCGGGGGGAAAATCCCGGTGTCGCGCGAATGTTTTGCGACATCCTCATGCCCGACGGTTCACCGTCGTTTGCCGATCCGCGCCATGTGCTCAAGCGCTCACTGAGTCGCGCCGCTGATTTGGGCTTCACGTTCTACACGCATCCCGAGATTGAATTTTTCCTCTTCAAGGAAGCCGAAAGCGCGAACGGTCGTCCGATCCCCGTTGACGAGGTTGGCTACTTCGACCACTCGCCGCACGGGCTGGGTAACGACTTCCGGCGTCAAGCCATCACGATGTTGGAAGCGATGGGCATTTCGGTCGAGTTCAGTCACCACGAAGGGGCGCCGGGGCAGCAAGAGATTGACCTTCGTTACGCGGATGCGCTCACGACAGCCGACAACATCATGACGTTCCGGTTGGTGGTCAAAGAGGTCGCGCTTGAACAAGGCATGCGAGCGTCGTTCATGCCGAAGCCCTTCCGTGACCACCCAGGTTCGGGAATGCACACGCACTTGTCACTCTTCGAGGGTGACCGAAATGCGTTCTACGAGCCGGGCTCGGAGTACCAACTCAGCAAAGTTGGTCGGGCCTTCATCGCCGGCTTGCTCGTGCATGCGCCCGAGTTGACGGCGGTGACCAATCAGTGGGTCAACTCCTACAAGCGTCTCGCGGGTGGGGGAGAGGCACCGGCGTACGTCTGCTGGGGTCACAACAATCGATCTGCGCTCGTACGGGTGCCGATGTACAAACCGGCCAAGGGAAATTCGACCCGCATTGAGTATCGAGCACTCGATAGTGCGGCAAATCCGTACCTCGCGTTAGCTGTGCTTCTCGCGGCGGGACTCAAGGGGATCGAGGAGGGTTACGAACTCCCTCCGGGTGCGGACGACGACGTGTGGGCGCTTACCGAATCCGAGCGTCGCGCCCTGGGTGTGAAGAAGTTGCCGGAGTCGCTTGCCCAAGCGATTGAAGTGATGGAAAGCAGCGAGTTGATCGCCGAAACCTTGGGCGAGCACGTCTTCGACTTCTTCCTTCGCAACAAGCGCGCTGAGTGGGAGGACTACCGCCGCGAAGTGACACCGTTCGAGCTCGAGCGCTACCTGCCCGTGCTTTAGGCCGTCGTGAAGCGGATAGCTGCCCTCGCGGTTCGCGTTGAGTGCGGTGGTCTGTGAGGATCGCGCTATGACTTTGCGCGTGCTCGTGATTCAGAACGATGCGACAGTGCCGCCCGGCCTGGTCGGCGAATGGCTTCGAGGTGAAGGCCTCGTCGTCGACGTTGTCGCGGCGTACGCCGGTGAGCGCGTTCCTGTGGCTGTGCCCGCTGAGGTCGACGGTGTCGTTGCGCTGGGTGGAGAAATGGGTGCCCTGGCCGATCACGAGGCGTCGTGGTTGCCGGCTGAGCGCGATCTCCTTCGCGACGCCGTTGCGCGTGAGGTGCCTGTGCTCGGATTGTGTTTGGGCGGTCAGTTACTTGCCGCAGCGACGGGCGGCAGGGTGGGGACAGCGGTTGCTGCCGAGGCCGGGGTTTATTCCATGCAAGCCGCCGCCGCCCTCGCCAGTGATGACGTATTCAGCGGGCTGGTTGGCCAACCCATGCGAGCCGCGCAGTGGCACGTCGACGCGGTTGAAACGTTGCCACCCGACGCGACCCTGTTGATGACAAACGATGCGTGCCCGATCCAAGCCTTTCGTGTCGGTGGTTTCGCGTGGGGTGTGCAGTTCCATCCAGAAGTCGATGCTGCCATCGTCGAAGGATGGGTGGGAGATGACGGGGCCTTGCGCGCTGCGGGTGTGACGGCCGACGACGCAGTGGACCAGGTTCGCCAGGCGTACGACGAGTTGGTTGCGACGTGGCAACCGGTGATCGCGCGCTGGGCGCACGTCGTCGGTGAGCGCGCTAGTCGCTGACCTGAGGCGCGGGGTTGATCGTGGCTCGTTAGCCTGCGCAGATGGACGACGAGGGACGTGTGGTCGGGCGTACGACGTCGCTGACCGTTCGCCTCGCTCGCCTCGGGTTCGCCGATGCCGTACGCGCGGCCGAATTTCTCGACATGCCGGCCATGTCGGCGTACGCGACGCCGGAGATCATCGATTCCTTCGCGGAGGCCGCCGATCCAGACTTGGCTCTGCGATCCCTGGTTCGAATCACCGAAAGGCACGAGTCGGGTGAATCGATCGGGGCGGCGGACCGACTGCACGCGTTGGCACATTCGGATCGACTGCTGCGCGCGCGGCTGTTCGCGGTTCTTGGTTCATCCGAAGCGTTGGGCGATCACCTCGTCCGCCACCCCGAGCACGTCACCGTGTTGGCCGAACCTGACGCGATCGACCGGCGGCCTACACGCGATGAGTTGGAAGCGGACCTGTTGAGGGCAGTGGGCGCGAATGGGGTGCCGAGCGGCAATCCCGTCGCGCGCGGCCACGACACCGATGTCCTCGACGACCTTCGGATCGCCTATCGACGTCACCTACTCGCCTTGTCCGCTCGCGATCTCGTCGGCGGTGCGCAACTCGATGATGTGGCCGGTGAACTCGCGGATCTTGCCGACGGCGTTCTCAGTGCAGCACTCGCGATCGCACGAGCGGAGGTCGGCGACGAGTCCTCCACGTGCCGTCTCGCCGTCATCGGAATGGGCAAGTGCGGAGGCCGCGAACTCAACTACGTCAGTGACGTCGACGTCATCTTCGTCGCCGCCCCTGCTGCTTCAGCAAATATCGATGCGTCGATCGACGAAGGTGACGCATTGGCCGTCGCGACTCGGCTCGCGAGCGCTCTCATGCGTACCTGCTCAGCCACCACAGGTGAGGGTTCGATTTGGGAGGTGGACGCAAACCTCCGACCCGAAGGCAAGTCCGGGGCGTTGGTACGAACACTCGCCTCGCACGTCAGTTACTACCAACGATGGGCGTCGACCTGGGAGTACCAAGCTCTGCTCAAAGCACGACCGAGCGCGGGCGACGTGGAACTAGGCAAGGAGTACATCGAAGCAGTTCTGCCCTTCGTATGGAGCGCCGCCGATCGTGACCACTTTGTTGAAGACGTGCAGGCGATGCGACGTCGAGTTGAGGAGAACATCCCGGCCCAACAACTCGATCGTGAATTGAAGCTGGGACGTGGCGGGCTACGTGATGTGGAGTTCGCCGTACAACTCCTGCAACTCGTACACGGCCGCAGCGATGTGATGTTG
Source organism: Candidatus Nanopelagicales bacterium (assembly GCA_038244765.1). Taxonomy (GTDB): domain Bacteria; phylum Actinomycetota; class Actinomycetes; order S36-B12; family JBBRLC01; genus JBBRLC01. Next base: position 11,709 of record JBBRTC010000050.1, read on the forward strand.
CGAAGCGGTACGACATTGGTTGCTTTGGAGGCCCTGTCGACGTGGGGCTATGTCGGACGTGAAGACGGATCGACCCTGGCCAGCGCGTATCGATTCCTTCGTACCCTTGAGCACCGGATTCAGTTGTTCCAACTTCGGCGTACACACATCGTCCCGGATAACCCTCCTGATCTGCGGCGCCTGGGACGTTTGATGGGTTTCCGCAGCGACCCGGTGACCGACCTCAGCGCTGAGTGGCGCCGCCATGCCCGCGAAGTACGCCGCATCCACGAAAAGCTCTTCTATCGGCCGCTGCTCAACGCGGTCGCGCGCCTCGACGCGGGTGTCGCGCGACTCACACCGCAAGCCGCGCAGCAGCGACTCGAGGCGCTCGGTTACGCCGACCCGGCCGGGGCGTTACGTCACATCGAGGCACTCACCCAAGGAGTTTCGCGCCGGGCCGCGATTCAACGGACGTTGTTGCCTGTTCTGTTGGGCTGGTTCGCTGACGCGCCCGATCCCGATTCAGGGTTGCTCGCCTTCCGTCGGGTGAGTGAGGCGCTGGGTTCGACACCGTGGTACCTGCGACTCTTGCGCGACGAGTCTGCCGCGGCTGAACGAATGGCACACGTGCTCGCGTCGAGCCGCTACAGCGCGGAGTTACTTCTTCGCGCACCCGACGCCGTGACCATGTTGGCCGACGTTGATGAACTAATGCCGAGGAAGCGCGACGAGCTCCTCGCCGAAAGCGCTTCGGCGGCGGCGCGACATGACAACCCCGAGACCGCGGCTGGCGGCGTGCGCGGAATCCGTCGCCGAGAGTTGTTCCGTACCTCGGTCGCTGACATTGGCGGACTGTTGACGCCGGACCAAGTGGGCGAGTCCTTGTCGAGGGTTGCTCGCGCCTGCGTGTCTGGTGGTCTCGCCGTCGCGGTCCGATCGGTGGAAGCGGCGCGCGGCGGTCCATTGCCGATGAAGTTCGCCGTGATCGCGATGGGTCGATTCGGCGGAGGTGAACTCGGCTATTCCTCCGACGCCGATGTCATGTTTGTTCATGAGGCGCTCGAGGATTCCGACGAACGCGAGGCAACCGATGCCGCGTTCGCCGTCGCCAACGAACTTCGTCGCCTCCTGATGGTCCCGAGCCCCGATCCTCCGCTAGAGATCGATGCGGACCTGCGGCCGGAGGGCAAACAAGGACAACTGTCTCGATCGTTGGCCTCGTTCGCGAGTTACTACCAGCGGTGGTCATCCACGTGGGAGCGTCAAGCGCTCGTACGCGCAAGGTTCGTCGCAGGTGACGAAGCAACTGGCGTACGCCTGATCGAACTCATCGACGCCGTGCGGTGGGACAACGAACTCACTGACGACGAGGCAAGGGAGATACGTCGGCTCAAGGCCCGAATGGAGTCTGAGCGATTGCCGCGCGGCGCGGATCCGGCTCTGCACACCAAGTTGGGTCGGGGCGGACTCAGCGACGTGGAATGGACCGTCCAGCTGCTCCAACTCAAGCATGCGGCCGCGCTGCCCTCCCTGCGAACGTCGCGAACTTTGGAAGCTTTAGGCGCGCTGAAGTTCGAAGGCCTGCTGACCAGCGACGATGCGGAAGTTTTGGAATCGGCCTGGCTGCTTGCGACCCGGGTCCGCAACTACACGATGCTCGCCAGCGGACGCGCGTCAGACATGGTGCCAACTGACGCGCGTGGCCTCACTGGAGTTGGGCATTTGCTCGGATACTCTCCGGGCGATAGCGGGCAATTGTTAGAGGATTACCGACGCGTGACTCGACGCGCGCGCGGTGTTATGGAGAGGGTGTTTTACGAGTGAGTCAGGCGGTCGCGACGCGGATGAGAGCTCGAGACTCTCTCGCTGTTCCCGAATTCCGGGGCATGATCGCGGCTCAAATTGCCAGCGAAGCTGGCGATCAGATCGCTCGTGTCGCTCTTGCTTTGCTCGTTCTAGACCAAACCGGTTCGGCGTTGTGGGCCGCGGCGACGTTCGCGTTGGCGTACATCCCCTCTACCCTCGGCGCCGCAATCTTGGGCCCGATCGCCGACCGGGTGTCGCGGCGCAACGTCATGTTGGTGTCCGACCTTGCGCGCGCGGTATTGGTCGGCTTCCTTGCGTTGGTTGCCGTCGACGGCACCCCGCTGGTCGTCTTGTTTGCACTGCTGCTGTTTGCGGAGTTGTTCACGCCGGCCTTTGATGCTGCGCGTACGGCGACCATCCCCGACGTGCTCGGCGATCCAGCGCTGGTCACCGCAGGCTTCGGCCTGTCGAGATCCCTCAACTTGGTCAACCAAGTCGTCGGGCTTGCTCTCGGCGGTGCGGTCGTGCAACTCCTGTCCTCGCGCTGGGCGTTGGGGTTGGACGCGTTCTCATTCGTCATTTCGTTCCTGATCTTGCAGGTGACCCTGCGTCGCCGCGATGCGTTGTTGCAGGGCGGTACGACGCTGAAGCGGCTCTTCGCCGACTTCCGCGAGGGTGCCTCTGCGGTGGCGAATGATCCCGCTCGGCGGGCCTTGATCGGCTTGTTGTGGGCGATGGGAATAACCATCGTCGCGCCCGAAGCGGTGGCCTTGGCGTACGCGCGGCAAGAAGGCGCATCGGATACCGCAGGGTCGCTCTTGATGGCGGTCACGATTGCTGGCGCTGCTATCGGCTCGGTGATGATTGGAAGTCGCCCAGCGCTCATGCAGTTGGACCTGATCTTGCCGATGGTGATTGGTTGTTCCATTCCGTTGCTCCTGATGGGCCCTGAGCCGCCTATCTGGGCGACAGCGGTGCTCTTTGCCATCGCGGGTGCGTCGCAAGCGTGGCTTGTCCCAGTGATCGCGTTCAGTACTTTGCTGACGATGCCTGAGCAGCGCGGTCGAGTAGCCGGGCTCATGAGCGCTGGTTTCTCACTGTCGGCGGCGTTGTCATACTTGCTGGTCGGATTCCTGGCAGACCGAACGAGTCCCGCGTTTGCCGTCGTCTGTGCAGGCGCCTTCGGATTGATCGTGGTGTGCGTTGCATCGGCACGCTGGCCCGCGAGGCACGTACGCCAAGCCGTACGTAGCCTCGACGAGCACTTCTAGTTCAACCTCGCGCGGGAAGTTTGGGTCTGGGTTACGTTGAGGACATGAGCAATGATCAGTCTGCCACCGGCCCACCTGCTCCCAGTGTTGATCATCTCGTCGCGGCCATCGGTGTCACGGGGTCCTTGATTGGTGGTGTGAGCAAAGACCAGCTCCTCGCTCCCACTCCGTGTCCCGACTTCAATGTGTCCCAATTGCTCAACCATCTCGTCGGGTACGCCACCAATTTCGCGGACAAAGCCCACGGTGTTACCCCACCCGCCGATGCCGAAAGCGTGACGGTTGGACCAGATCCCGAGGCCGCCTACCGCAAGGCAGCCGATCGTTTGATCGAGGGTTACCGCAGCGGGCCGAGCGAGGAAGCCACACCACTGAGTGTCGTGCTGGTGGAGACCGTCACGCATGGCTGGGACCTGGCCACCGCAACCGGCCAACCGACGCCATTCGCCGATGACGCCGTCGAGTCTGCGCTCGACGCCAGCCGAGGAATGATGTCGCCCAAATATCGCGGTGTGGGCATGCCGTTTGGCGACGAAATCGAAGCGCCCAGCTCTGCGTCCCCGATGGATCGATTGGTGGCCTTCATGGGCCGAGACCCACATTGGTCTGCGTAGGACTTGAACATGACGAAGGGGTGGGCTTCCGGTAGGAAGCCCACCCCTTCGTGGCGTACTGACATTCAACGGGCGGTTGAGGCGTACGCCTCGGATCGATCAGATGTCGTAATAGAGCTCGAACTCGTGCGGGTGCGGGCGCAAACGAATCGGGTCGATCTCGTTGGTGCGCTTGTACTCGATCCACGTCTCGATCAAGTCCGGCGTGAACACGCCGCCCTCAAGCAGGTAGTCGTGGTCGGCCTCGAGCGCGTTGAGAACCTCCGGCAACGTGCCCGGAACCGTAGGGATCGCGGCAGCTTCGTCCGGCGGGAGCTCGTAGAGGTCCTTGTCGACCGGCTGCGCGGGCTCAATCTTGTTCTTGATTCCATCGAGGCCGGCCATCAACATCGCGGAGAACGCGAGATACGGGTTGCTCGACGGGTCAGGCACGCGGAACTCAATGCGCTTGGCCTTCGGGTTCGATCCCGTGATCGGGATGCGGATGCACGCCGACCGGTTGCGCTGCGAGTAAACCAAGTTGACCGGAGCTTCGAATCCCGGCACGAGGCGGTGGTAGGAGTTGACCGTTGGGTTCGTGAACGCCAACAGCGACGGCGCGTGCGCGAGCAGACCACCGATGTACCAACGAGCCACGTCGGACAGTCCGGCGTACCCGAGCTCGTCGTAGAACAGCGGTACGCCGTCCTTCCACAACGACTGGTGACAGTGCATGCCCGAGCCATTGTCACCAAAGAGCGGCTTGGGCATAAAGGTCGCCGTCTTGCCGGCATCCCAGGCGACGCTCTTGATGACGTACTTGAAGAGCATCACCTGGTCGGCGGCGTGCAACAGGGAGTCGAACTTGTAGTTGATCTCCGCCTGACCTGCGGTGCCCACTTCGTGGTGCGCGCGCTCGACCTCGATGCCGACCTCGGCGAGCTTGAGGCTCATCTGGTCACGCATGTCAGCAAAGTGGTCCACGGGAGGTACGGGGAAGTAGCCACCTTTGTAGCGAGTCTTGTACCCGCGGTTGCCGCCCTCTTCGACGCGACCGGTGTTCCAGGCGCCTTCGATGGAGTCAATGTGGTAGTAACCGGCGTTCTGCTTAGTCTCGAAACGTACGTCGTCGAAGACGTAGAACTCAGCTTCTGGACCGAAGTAGACGGTGTCGGCGATGCCCGATGCCCGCAAGTACGCCTCGGCCTTCGCTGCGATGTTGCGCGGGTCGCGGCTGTACGCCTCGTCGGTGAACGGGTCGCGGATGGAGAAGTTCAGGTTGAGCGTCTTCTCCTTGCGGAATGGGTCGACGTAGGCA
>JBBRTC010000051.1:0-16048 GCA_038244765.1 Candidatus Nanopelagicales bacterium
CGTCGCCGAGCAACGCGAGTCGTCGTTGGACAAGAAACACTCCGATCAAAGGCGCGACCAATCCCACCAAGGCTGCAGCGATCAAAGCGCGTTGCATGAAGTCGTAATGAAGAATATTCAAGGTCGACCTTCAAGCAATCGTGGTTCCGGTTGCGCCCGCAAGACGAGGTCTTCGCTGTGATGGGCGTGGTGATCGTGGCGGTGTTGGTCCGGTGGTTCGGGGCCGTCGTACAGGACTGAACCCGTCGGCGAGTGTCCAAGCACGATTGCGCGAGTCGCGAGGTCGGCGACGGGTCCAAGGTCATGGGTAACAAGCAAAACAGTGCGGCCGTTGTCCGAGAGTTGTTTGAGCGCGTCCGCCAACCGCGCCTGGCTTTCAGCGTCAACACCTGCAGTCGGCTCGTCAAATACAAGCGTGTCGGCGCCGCCGGCCAGCGCTCTGGCGATGAGTACGCGACGTTGCTGACCACCCGAGAGTGTGTCGAGGCGATCCTCGCGTCGGTCCCATAAGCCGACGCTATTTAGCGCGGCCTTCGCTGACGAGCCATCGACTCCATAGCCCCAGCGCCATCGACCGCGGGGCGAGACCCGCGCCGATCGCACGACTTCTAGGACCGACACCGGCACCGTTCCCGCCGACACCAGACGCTGGGGCACATACCCAATCCGATGCCAGTCTCGAAATTGCGCAAACGGGACCCCGTGGATCTGCAAAGTGCCACACATCAGGGGTGTCAATCCGAGGAGAGCTCGGATCAGAGTTGTCTTTCCGGCCCCGTTCTCGCCAAGGATCGCAATGAATTCGCCAGCCTGCACCTCAAGGTCAACCTCGTCGAGTGCACGGATGCCGTCGTATTCCACACATCCGACCAGCAAGGCGAACGCCGGTGGGTGAACTGATGCGGAAGGCACCAGGGACTCCCTTCCTGCATCAGCGTGGGCCTCGTCGACTATGAGCAAGGCTGACCTTGACGTACTGCCGTCAGATTGTCATCCATCACCGTGAGGTAGCTCGCGTTCGAGCCGGCGGCGAGACCCTCAAGCGGGTCAAGGACCGCAGTTTGGGCGCCGGTTTCGCTAGCGACCGTTTGTGCGACCTTGGGATCGACCAGCGTTTCGTAGTAGATGGTTTTGACGTTGTGAGCACGGACGAAGTCGGTGACTTCGGCGACTTTGGCTGTGGACGGTTCGGCGTCCGGGGTAAGCCCGGCGATGCCCAGCTGGGAAAACCCATACCGTTTGGAGAGGTATCCGAAAGCCTCGTGGCTCACCACGAGTTCTTTGTTGGCACAGGCTTTGGTGGCCGCAGACCAGTGCGCGTCGAGGGCGGACATGTCAGTCGCGAGGGCAGCGGAATTGGCGTCGTACGTCGAAGAGTTGGCCGGATCGATGGTCGAGAGTCGTGTTGCCACGGCCTTTCCGATCGCCGTCATGTTGAGGGGGTCAAGCCAGATGTGCGGATCATTGACGGGTACCGGGCCTCCGGCGTCCTTCACTACAGCAACCTCGGTCGGCGGGAGCGGCAGACGCGCAATCCCCTGACTGACGTCGAGCGACGTGCTTGCTGCGCTCTGATTTACGGCGTCGTCAACAGCGGGTTGGAAGTCCTTGATGTAGAGCACGAGATTTGCGTCGGCGATGGTGCCAACCTGCTGCGGGGTTAATTCAAGATCGTGCGGTTCTCCGCCCGGGGCAGTCAGGTTGGTGATGGACACGTGTTCGCCGCCTACCCGAGCCGCGGCGTACTGCAAGGGATAGAAAGATGCGACGACCGCGACTTTCGAGCCTGCCGGGATTGTCGTACCCGAGGAGGTGTCAGTCGCTGATCCACACCCCGACATGACGAGGGCGAGGGCGATGAGTCCAGTGGGCGCGAGTGCGCGCTTCATCGTCATGACAATCATTCTCATTTAGTTGAGAATCATTGTCAACTTCCATCAGGCACGTGGATCGAACGGTTAGACGTGGCTGGTGAACTTCGCGATTGGGGCGGCGATCAACAGCAGTAGGACCGCGATTCGAGCGACCCGTGCGCCGTTGGGCAACCGCGGCCACGACAGCAACACCAACCAGCCGAAAAAGACGGCCAACACCAGAATGAAGATTCCGGCCCAGGCGTACGGCAGGAGCAGGCCGAGCAAAAGCGTTGCGAGCGGAGCCACGATCAGTAACCACCGGGGGAGACGATGAAGCCGCAGAACCATGCCGACGCTGGCCGCGGCGACTTGCTCCTGAGCGCCCGGGCCACTGCCGTTCTGCGGTGATGCGTTCTTCGACGCTGTCGGCTTTGAGCTAGGGCTCGCCGACGATTTCGTCGAGGCGTTCGACGTAGATTGCGACGACGATTTCGACGATGTGCGTTGACGCTTGGGCTTTCGGCCAGACATGGCGTGACTCCGGGTCGCTAGCGTGGGTGTCCATCGTCGCGCATTGCCGCGGCGCCCAACCCCGGAGGTTCCAGATGTGGGTACTCACCCGATACCGCATCGGTGCGGAGGGCGAGAAACCGTGGCTTGCCGCCGCGGGTGCCGCGCTAGACGTTCTCGGTCAACAACCCGGCTACCTCGGAGGCTGGGCTGGTCGAGCCATTGATGAGGCTGATGCCGGAGTGCTTGGCACGCATTGGGACAGCGTGGGGACATATCGGCGAGCACTTTCGGCGTACGACGTGAAGATCGGCGCGTGGCCATTTCTTTCGACCGCGATCGACGAGCCGTCAGCTTATGAAGTCTTGCTTGCCAGCGCCCCGCTGGGTCTGGTTGTTGACGCTGCGAGTTTGCGGGCCGATGACGCGGATGTCGTGGCGCTGCGCAGAGACCGCGGAGCCGGGGAGTAGCGGTCGACTCGATAGCCTGACGGCCTTGATACTGCGTGCCAACCTACGAGGAACTCGCCTCGCGCCGAGTGATTCGCGTGAGGCCACCTCGCCGACAGCCAGCCGGACGGAGCCCACCATGGCCGTTGATCGCATTGATGCCGTTGTCAGTCTGTCTAAGCGCCGTGGATTTGTGTATCCGTGTAGCGAGATATACGGGGGGACGCGGTCGGCATGGGACTACGGACCCCTCGGCGTGGAACTCAAAGAGAACATCAAACGCGAGTGGTGGAATTCGGTCGTACGATCGCGTGACGACGTTGTAGGCCTTGACTCGTCAGTGATCTTGGCGCCGCAGGTGTGGGTCGCTTCTGGACACGTCGAAGCTTTCGTTGATCCGTTGACCGAATGCACGTCGTGTCACAAACGCTTTCGCGAAGATCAGCTCATTGAAGAGTTTGAAGAGCGCAAGGGGCGTTCTCCCGAGGGCGGACTCTCCGGCATCAACTGCCCGAATTGTGGGGTCAAGGGTCAATTCACAGAGCCCAAGCAATTCAACGGATTGCTGACGACGCACCTCGGCCCGGTGCAGGACGATTCCTCGCTGCACTATCTGCGCCCAGAAACCGCGCAGGGCATCTTCGTGAACTATGCCAACGTCGCCGCGTCGTCGCGGATGAAGCCACCGTTTGGAATCGGTCAGGTCGGCAAGTCGTTCCGCAACGAGATCACCCCGGGAAATTTCATCTTCCGCACGCGCGAGTTCGAGCAGATGGAGATGGAGTTCTTCGTCAAGCCTGGGACCGATGAGGAGTGGCACGAGTACTGGTTGCAAGAGCGTTGGAATTGGTACATCGACCTGGGGCTCTCCGCCGAGAACCTGCGGTTCTTCGAGCATCCCAAGGAGAAGTTGTCGCATTACTCGAAGCGAACCGTCGACATCGAGTATCGATTCCGCTTTGGTGGCAACGAATTTGGCGAACTCGAAGGAATCGCGAACCGCACGGACTTTGACCTCAAGACTCACTCACTACACTCGGGCACCGACCTGTCGTTTTTCGATCAAGAGACGGGCGAACGCTGGACGCCGTACGTCATCGAACCAGCCGCTGGGTTGACCCGTACGGTGCTGGCGTTCCTGTTGGAGTCCTACGCCGAAGATGAGGCGCCAAATACCAAGGGTGGCGTCGACAAGAGAGTTGTCCTTCGTCTCGATCGGCGCCTTTCACCCGTGAAGGCGGCAGTCTTGCCGCTCTCGCGCAACGCGGACCTGTCACCGAAGGCGCGCGACTTAGCAGCGCAGTTGCGGCGTACGTGGAACGTCGAATTTGACGACGCCGGCGCTATTGGTCGCCGTTATCGGCGCCAGGACGAAATCGGTACGCCGTTTTGCATCACCGTGGACTTCGAGACGCTCGACGATCAGGCCGTGACAATCCGCGAGCGCGACACCATGGCTCAGGAACGGGTCGCCCTCGACCAAGTCCCTGCCTACCTCGCGACTCACCTAGCTCCTCCGTCGTAACCGCCTATGCGAGGGAGAGGAAGAGTTTCTCCAACTGTTCGAGGTTCAAGGCCTCGTCGGGGTCGGCCACGCAACGTCGCACGCCGGAGGCGATGATCGCGAAACCTGCCTTGTCGAGCGCGCGAATTACTGCCGCCAGTTGGATGACGACGTCCTGACACTGACGACCGTCCTCCAGCATGCGGATGACTCCACCGATCTGGCCTTCTGCTCGCCGCAATCGGTTGATGACGGGCACCATCTCATCGGGGTCGAGCTTCATGCCGAACCTCCTTCTTCACGTACTTCATCGAAAAATCCGACCGTTTCGATCGACGACGGATCGGCTGTTCATCCTCTTTTCCTTTTGGCTGCAGAGAGAGTAGTATACCCCTGGGGGTATGGAAAGGATTGACATGAAGCCCGTCCAGGAAGTGAGTGACCGACAAGAAGGACTCGCTATGACCCACGGCAAGGCTGTCCAGGAAGAACTTCGCGGCCCCACTCGCGAGTTGAGACGGATGATCCCTGCGGTGTTCACCGGGTTCTCCGCCCTCCACGATGCGGCTCTCGCCGACGGAGCACTTGACACCAAGACCAAGGAACTGATTTCACTTGCGCTCGCCGTGAGCCAGGAGTGCGATGGGTGCATCGCTGCCCACGCCCGCGCAGCGGTTGCTCACGGCGCCACGCTCGCTGAAGCCGCTGAGGCGATCGGCGTGGTGATCCTCATGAACGGCGGACCGGCCACGGTCTACGGCCCGCGCGCGTTTGCGGCGGTCCAGGAGTACCAGGCCGACCCAGAACCTCGCCCTTTGGCTCAGGCCCAATGAAGGAAGGCGTGATGAAACGACTAGTGATTCTCGGTGGAGGAACTGCCGGAACGATGGCGGTCAACAAGTTGCGTGACCGGTTGCCTCTGGCGGAGTGGTCCATCTCGGTTGTCGACCAGGACGACTCGCACCACTACCAGCCTGGGTACTTGTTCGTACCTTTCGGTCACTACGCGCCTGAGGAGTTGGTCAAATCCCGTCACCGGTTCATGCCCGATGGGGTCGAGTTGGTGATCTCGGGTATCGACCAGGTCGTCCCGGAGGAAAGTACCGTGCATCTCAGCGACGGTCGGTCGCTGGAGTACGACTACCTCGTCATTGCGACCGGCGTGACATCGCGCCCCGACCAGACCGAGGGGATGACTGGGTCCGAGTGGCGCAAGTCGATATTCGACTTCTACACCCTCGACGGTGCGGCAGCGTTGGGTGGCCGACTCGCCGACTGGCCGGGCGGGCGTCTGGTTGTGCAGATTGTGGAGATGCCGATCAAATGTCCGGTCGCTCCGCTTGAGTTCACGTTCCTCGCGGATGCGTTCTTCTCCGATCGCAAGATCCGCGACAAGGTGGATATCACTTACGTGACACCGCTCGATGGGGCGTTTACGAAACCGGTTGCGGCCAAGCATTTGGGCGGCATGCTCACGGATCGTGGCATCGCGCTCGAGACAGACTTCATGATCGACCGAATCGACAATGACACCAAGACCCTTGTGTCGATGGATGAACGTGAGGTCCCGTTTGACCTGTTGGTCACGATTCCGCTGAATATGGGGGCGGAATTCATCGCAAAGTCCGGACTCGGTAATGAGTTGAACTACGTACCGGTCGACAAGCACACCTTCCTGTCGAACGAGCACGACAACATCTTCGCCATCGGTGACGCCGCTGACCTACCGACCTCCAAGGCCGGATCTGTTGCGCATTTCTCGATGGAGCTTTTCCCGGACAACTTCGTGGAGTACGTCAATGGTCGACCCATGACTCGGTTGTTCGACGGGCACGCCAACTGCTTCATCGAGACGGGTCATGGCAAGGGCATGCTGATCGACTTCAACTACGACACCGAGCCGCTCCCGGGCAAATACCCGATCCCCGGGATCGGCCCGTTCAGTCTGTTGAAAGAGACACACGAGAACCACTGGGGCAAGTTGGCGTTCCAATGGATGTATTGGAACGTCCTGCTCCCCGGACACCCGATCCCCCTGCCCTCGGCGATGTCGATGGTGGGCAAGCATCCGGAGTCCGTCTGACCAGCCGTACGACCCACCCTGAACGAGCGACGAGAGAGGTGTACAGCATGACCGTCACGACGATCGGAGGACACGACGTCCACGTCGACGCCGAGGGATTCCTTACCGCGTACAACGAGTGGGACGAAGCGCTGGGAGCAGAGCTTGCCAAGGCCATCGGTATCGAGATGACTGACGAGCACTGGGCCGTGGTTCGGTTTCTGCGTGAGGACTTCAAGTCCCAAGGCGAGACACCGACGTTGCGTCGCGTGACCACTGTCGGGGGCACCCCTACTAAGCAGTTGTTCGTGCTGTTCCCGAAAAAGCCCGCCAAGAAGATGGCTTACGTCGCCGGGCTCCCCAAACCAGTCGGCTGCGTCTAGCCGAGAACGGAGAACACATCATGACCACGACACAAGCCGCACCGGTGCTTCCCTCTTTCGATGACGAGGAAACCGGGCGCAAGCTGGCAATCATCTGCTCGAAAGGTTCGCTCGACATGGCCTACCCGGGCCTAGTGCTGGCGAACGCAGCGCTCGGCGAGGGCATCGAGACGCATCTATTCTTTACGTTCTGGGGTTTCGACATCATCAATAAGGCAACGATGAACGATCTCAAGTTCACGTTGCTGGGAAACCCCGCAACACACATGCCCCAAGGTCTCGGCGGACTCCCGGGAATGACGGCCATGGCGACGGCGAAGATGAAAAAGTCGATCGCCGATGTCGGCGTACCCGAGGTACCCGAGTTCCTCGACCAGATCGTCGCGTCCGGTGCCCACCTTTGGGCATGCAAGATGTCGGCCGACATGAATCACCTGACGATGGATGATCTTTACGGCGAAGTCGAGGCGATCATCAGTGCGTCGGACTTCATCGAGAAGACCGACGGCGCCCAGTTGCTCTTCATCTGAGTCCTGCAACGCGTCAACGCTCGCCGCTGCCGCGGGCGCTACGCGTGCGTCGAGCGCGCGGATCCGCGTGCTGGCTCCAAACCCCGCTTTGGCTGTTGCCGATGTCTCTGTCTAACCAGCCCGCTGCTTGCGGTAGTAATCGCGCCAGATGAGCCGGTGGATCGGAATCCAGCGTGGAATGGACCGCAGCCCGGGTATGAACGGCAGTAGAAGCAGCAGCAGCGTCAAGAACCCCATCAGGTAGAAGACAACCGCGTCGGCATGCGTCGTGAGGTAGTCGTCCGGGTTCACGGCTTCATCGACGTTGGTCTGCGGGATCTGGTACCAGACCGAGTAGAGCCACAGCCATGCTTGGCCCGGGTAACTTCCCGTTTCGTTCATCATGCCCCACGTGTTGCCCTGCAAATGAGCCGCAGTGGCAGCGTCGTCGAGATAGGCACCGTCACCGAGGAACAAGATCTGCTTGGTGTGGTCGCTCTGGTAGAAGTTCCCTTGCGAGAGCAGGATCCCGTCGTACGCACCGGAGGTCGCCATGGCGGTCAAGCCCTTAGCCAACGCGGGCACGGGCCCGTAGTCACCCTTCTCCACCTTGGTGAGATCGAGTTCGCCGGCGTCGTTAGCGGTCGCCTGAACGGCATCGTCATAGGCGGTCCCCCACGCGGTCTGCTGGTCCGCTGTTGCCGACCCCCAGGCCTTCAGGGCAGCGGCCACATCGACAGGTTGCTCTTGGGACTGCAGCGGCGTGATCACGAAGTCGTTTGCGGGGTCGACTGGGTGGGTGACACCGAACCACTTCTGGGGTGCCAAGGGACCGACGTTGATCCCATCGCTGGCGGTGTTGTACGGCGGCCCATAGCCCGCAGACTCGCTGGTACCAGCCAGTTCCTGAACCGTGGTCGCATAAAAGTTGTCCGGAGCACTCGTGGCCCACCCCTTGAAAGTCAAGGCCGGTTCATCGGGTGAACCAAACAAGCTCGAGGCGAGGACCGTGAGCAGGCTGACCACCACAAGCGCGATGACGCCTTCTTTGACGATGTCATAGCGACGCCACGGACCCTGCCACTCTTGCGCAGCGATGTCGGGTTTCTTGGCGGTCCGCGCGCTCATGACTTCAGATCCCTTGCGTTCGCGGAGTCGTTCGCACCCTCGTCAGTTGGCGGAACCGAGTCCATCGCAATCGCGTCGATGGGCGGAACCACTCCGCGCCGACGTACGAGCAGAACGTGCCACACCGTGATCACACCGACAACGAGGGGCAGCAGGCACGCGTGGAGGAGCAGCATTTGCCCGAGGTTCGTGACGTTAAAGAAGGCACCAATCCCGACCGCATTGAGTCCGTCTTTCGCCTCAAACGAAATCCATTGCGAGTCGAAGTTAGTCTGAACGAGATAGCCGGTAAATGCAGTCCCGATCGAGGCCACGAACGCCACGACCCCGGTCATCCAGGTCAGCGACCTCCGCCCACGCCATGCGGCCATCCAGAACTTGCCCCACAGGTGAATCACCATGAACACAAAGAAGAGCTGGACGCTCCAGTAGTGCAGGCTGTTGACGTAATGGCCGGTTGAGGAGGTGTGATACCAAGCCGGGCCTGCGAACGCGAGCACGAGTCCGGAAGCCAAGATGACGAAGAAGGCGGCGATAGTTAGCACGCCGAAGACGTAGATCCACGACGCTACGTACGACGGTTGGCGGTCCGGAAGCAGTTTGTCGGGTGGCAGTTTCGACATCCATGTCCGACGAAGTCGTGAGGTCCACATCCGAGAACTGGCGGTTTCTTCGACCTCAGGTGGCGGTTGTGTGGTTGTCATTTCTTGTCCCTGTCCTTCGGGAAGGGAAGCAAGATCGCAAGTACGAAGATCAGGATCATCAACAAAATCACGATGAGGTTCGGTACTGAGATGGACAACCAACCCCAGTCCACATACCTGGCGGGACTGTCGAGACTGGCTTGCACGAGTTCCATCAAACCTCCACGGCGAACGACTCCAGATCGAACTCTTGATCGAGGTATACACCAGTCTGATAGCCGCGCGCAGGCGTTGAGAGCAAATGGACGACCGTGGCGGAACAGTGGGGCTGCGACGTGCCGGTTCCCGAGTACGGTCGTTGAGTTGTCCCAGATTCCCGTGGAAAACTCGCGGACGACCTTGTGATCGGCTGGAGGAGTGAGCGAGGAGATGGACGGCTGGGGATTGCTTGAGGGCGCCGGCGTACCGGTGGTTCTCGCGCCGATGGCCGGTATCACTAACCGCGCGTTTCGACGGCTCGCTCGGGAAGAATCCCGAGTCGCCGCGCAAGAACCGCTGCGCGCGGAATACGGACTGTATGTATGCGAGATGATCACCACGCGGGCTTTGGTTGAACGTGATGCCGAGACGATGCGCATGATCGAGTTCGACGCCCAGGAAAGTCCCCGCAGCATTCAGTTGTACGGCGTTGACCCCGATGTGATGTACGCCGCCGTCACGATGCTCATCGACGAGGACCGCGCGGATCATATCGACATGAATTTTGGCTGTCCCGTCCCCAAGGTGACCCGCAAGGGCGGTGGAAGCGCGCTGCCGTGGAAGCGCGACCTCTTCCGCGACATCGTCGGCGCGGCCGTGGCTGCGTCCGAGTCTGCCGCGAAACGACGAGGCATCGAGGCCCCGCCGGTCACTGTCAAGATGCGAATGGGCATCGACGACGACCACCTCACGTATCTCGATGCTGGCCGCATCGCCGCGCAGCAAGGCGTGGCCTGGGTCGCGCTCCATGGACGTACGGCTGCCCAGATGTACGCCGACACAGCAGACTGGTCAGCCATTGCCCGGTTGAAGGAAGACCTCGAGCCGTACAACATCCCCGTCCTCGGCAATGGAGACATTTGGTCCGCGGCCGACGCGGCCCGAATGGTTCAGGAGACAGGCGCCGACGGAGTTGTCGTCGGCCGCGGCTGCCTGGGCCGGCCGTGGCTCTTTGGCCAACTTACGGCGTACTGGCTTGGTGCACCCCTGCCACCCGAGCCCGACATCGCGGGGGTGCAAGCGGTCATGCGACGGCATGCTGAGTTGCTCGTCGACGTGCTCGGCCCGGACAAGGGGCCGCGGGACTTCCGTAAGCACATCGCCTGGTATCTCAAGGGTTTCCGCGTCGGTTCTCGCATCCGATCGGCGCTGGCGATGATCGGCGGTCTGAACGAATTGGACGAGTTGCTCGCCGAGATCGAGCCGGGGCAGCCGTACGCCGCAGACGTTGCGCACGCTCCGCGAGGTCGTACCACTGGTCGTCGGCGTCCGTCGCTGCCGGAGGGCTGGCTCGACTCGCCGTACCTCAACCCTGATCACGCAAGCGGCCTTCGGGAAGCGGAACTTGCGGTGAGCGGGGGTTGACTCTCCACTGGGGGTGCCGAACGGACACCCGAGGCCCTCAGGGGCACCTTCATCGCAGCAATGGGGGATCGCTAGCCTCCTCCCGCGTTGACAAACAAGTAACGCATCCGCAAATTGGCGTAAACGTTGAGTGCGTGAACGTTGAGTGCGTGCATAGTGCGACTGACGACGAGCCGCGAGGTCTGACTTGAGCGTGTACGTATACGACTTCACCCAGGGCGATCGAGATCAAAAGGATCTCCTTGGCGGCAAAGGCGCGAACCTCGCCGAGATGACCAAGTTGGGACTGCCGGTCCCGCCCGGGTTCACCATCACGACCGAGGCTTGCAAGCACTACCTGGCTGCCGGCCAAGAGCCCGCCGCGCTGCGGGTTCAAGTGACCCAGGCGCTGCGCCACCTCGAAGACCACATCGGTCGACGTCTCGGCGACCGCCACGACCCGTTACTGGTCTCCGTACGTTCCGGCGCCAAGTTCTCGATGCCCGGGATGATGGAAACCGTCCTCAATATCGGGCTCAACGACGCCAGCGTGAAAGGCCTCGCAGAGAATTCGGGCGATCCTCGATTCGCCTGGGATTCCTACCGCCGACTCCTTCAAATGTTTGGCAAGACAGTGCGCGACATCGACGGCGAGGTTTTCAGTCACGCGCTTGATGAAGCGAAGCGGGTGCGAGAGGTCGCTGACGACGTTGACCTCACCGCAGAAGATCTGCAACAGGTCGTCGAGGAGTTCAAAGCCATCATTCGCGACAAATCGGGCCACGAATTTCCCCAACATCCGCGCGAACAACTCGACCTCGCCATCCACGCGGTCTTCGATTCGTGGAACACCGAACGAGCTCGCCTCTACCGACGTCGCGAACGCATTCCCAACGACCTAGGTACGGCGGTCAACGTCTGCACGATGGTCTACGGCAACCTCGGACCCACATCGGGCACCGGTGTGGCGTTCACGCGAGACCCTGCAAGCGGCAAGACCGGTGCGTACGGTGACTACTTGCAAAACGCTCAAGGTGAAGATGTCGTCTCGGGTATCCGAAACACGTTGAGCCTCGAAGACCTCGCCGCCCTCGACCCTGCCTCCCACGCGGAACTCACGAAGGCGATGCGTCGTCTCGAAACGCACTACCGCGACCTCTGCGACATCGAGTTCACGATTGAACGTGGCAAGTTGTGGATGCTGCAAACTCGAGTCGGCAAACGCACGGCCGCGGCCGCTTTTCGCATCGCGACCCAACTCGTTGATGAGCAATTAATCACTCTGGATGAAGCGCTGCTGCGTGTCACCGGCGCTCAACTTGCGCAGTTGATGTTCCCGCAGTTTGACTCCAACGCCACCCGCACGCTGCTCACACGCGGCATGGCGGCATCGCCGGGTGCCGCTGTCGGCAAAGCGGTATTTGATTCAGCCACGGCTGTTGCACATGCCGAAGCCGGTGACAACGTCATCTTGTTGCGACGTGAAACCAACCCCGACGACCTCGCGGGCATGATCGCGGCAAACGGAATTTTAACCTCGCGTGGCGGGAAGACTTCGCACGCGGCCGTTGTGGCGCGCGGCATGGGTAAGACCTGCGTCTGCGGCGCCGAGGAACTCGATGTCGACGCCCTCGGCAAATTCGCGCGCGTGGGAGAAGTCATCGTCCGCGAGGGGGACCTCGTGAGCATTGACGGTGCGACGGGCGAGGTCTTCGCCGGGGAGGTTCCGGTGATCGCGTCTCCGGTGGCCACCTACCTTGAGAGTGGCTTCGATGCGGCCATCGTCGATTGCGATGACGACACAACGGCGCTAGTCCGCGCAGTCGATCGTCTGCTCGGGCATGCGGACGTAACTCGGCGTCTTGGCGTACGCGCCAACGCTGATACTGCAGAGGATGCAGCGCGTGCGCGCTCACTTGGCGCCCAAGGGATTGGTTTGACTCGTACGGAGCACATGTTCCTAGGCGATCGGCGCGTGTTGATCGAACGCGTAATCCTCGCGGACACAAGTCACGATCGCGTCACCGCCCTGGAGCAGCTGCTCCCGTTGCAGCGCAGCGAGTTCGTCGAATTGCTCGAGGCTATGGATGGGCTGCCGGTCACGATCCGGCTCCTTGATCCGCCGTTACACGAGTTCCTCCCCGACATCACCGAACTCAGCGTCCGAGTCGCCGTTGACGACTCAAAGGGGCAACCGAATCCCGCGGATCACGCGCTGCTTACGGCCGTACAGCGACTCCACGAAACCAACCCCATGCTCGGGCTGCGCGGCGTACGCCTCGGATTGACAGTTCCTGGACTGTTTGCCTTGCAAGTGCGCGCGATCGCCGAAGCCGCGGTGGCACGGATCAAAGCTGGCGGCACGCCAGTCGTCGAGATCATGGTTCCCCTCGTTGGATCAGTGATGGAGTTGCATCTCATCCGCGACGAGGCGGATGCGATCGTGGCCGACATCGCTGCGTCGGAAGACGTCGCACTTCACATTCCCGTCGGAACGATGATCGAACTCCCACGCGCCGCCTTGACCGCGCATCGAATCGCCGAGGTGGCTGACTTCTTCTCGTTTGGCACCAACGACCTCACGCAAACCACCTGGGGATTCTCTCGCGATGACGTCGAGGCTGCTTTCTTCGCGGCCTACCTCGAAAAGGGGGTATTCACGGTGTCGCCGTTCGAGACCCTGGATGCCGACGGCGTGGGGCGCCTCGTGCGAATCGCGGTCGAAGAAGGCCGCTCTACCCGACCAAATCTCAAATTCGGTGTCTGCGGTGAGCACGGGGGAGACCCCGAGTCGATTCACTTCTTCCACGAGGTGGGCCTCGACTATGTGTCCTGCTCTCCCTTCCGCGTGCCGGTGGCTCGGCTCGAAGCAGGCCGGGCCACGTTGAGCGCGCTGGCATCCGATACTCACTCATCGACGTTTGTGGGCCGCAAGAACGTGTGAGACTGGCCCATGCCCTCCGACGAAAGCGCTGGACTCGCCATGAGTTCGACGCGTTGGGAGCAACCTAAAGGCGCGGGCAAAACCCGCCATCCCATCCGTACGACTTTGGGCATCGTCGTGCTGGCCGTACTGGTATTTTTGATTGCCGCAATTGCTACCGCGGTCTACATCGGACTCATCTCCGGCACCGACGACAGGTCGCGCAGCGACGCCATTGTGGTGTTGGGCGCGTCGCAGTTCAACGGCACTCCGTCCCCGGTGCTGCAATCGCGACTCGCGCACGCACAAGAACTCCAACGTTCGGGCGTGTCTACAAACCTCATCACCGTCGGCGGCAAACAAGAAGGCGATCGCTTCACTGAAGCCCAGGCGGGCAAGGCATGGCTGGTGAAGGCCGGGGTTCCCGCGGACCAGATCACAGCCGTTGGCACGGGAAGCGATACGGCTGAGAGTTTGACGGCGGTCGCCAAAGTGATGGCCGACAAGGGCTGGCGCTCGGTCACCCTTGTCACAGACCCCGTCCATGAAGCCAGGTCGCAGGCAATCGCACGCAGACTCGGCATCGACGCCAAACTCTCGCCCACGAGTGGGGGTGCTGGCAGCGACGTGACGCCGGACTATCTCGCGCGCGAGACATTGGGACTCATGCATTTCTGGGCGTGGCAGCGTTGGGGCATGCAGTCAATCGTGGGAACGCAGTAGTTGCGCACACTTCTCGCAATCAGCGCAGTGTCTGGCGAAGTGTCTGGCGCAGTGTTTGGCACCGCGTTGGGCACGGTATTCGGCGTGGCGTGGTAGGAATCCCCGTCATGCCATTCAGTTTTGATCATGCCGACGTCGACGCAGCCGATCCGCTGCGTCGTATTCCCGGATATGACGAACGGGCCGCCCAGCGATGGGTTTCCGAGGAGTCAAAGGGTCTGCAGCGTTCAGAGTTTGCCCGCGATCGGGCTCGAGTTCTGCATTCCGCAGCACTGCGTCGCTTGGCCGCGAAGACGCAAGTCGTGCAGGCCGGAGAACTCGACTTTCCGCGTACGCGCTTGACCCACTCCCTCGAATGCGCGCAGATCGGACGCGAGATGGGCTCGGCCCTCGGTGCCGATCCTGACTTAGTGGAGGTGGCGTGCCTCGCGCACGACTTGGGGCATCCGCCGTTTGGGCACAACGGTGAAGCCGCATTGGACCGAGCCGCATCCGACATTGGTGGCTTTGAGGGGAACGCGCAAAGCCTCCGACTGCTCACGCGACTTGAAGCCAAGCGGTTCAGTGATGACGAGGGTCCGCGGCCGGGAGTTTCGGTGGGACTGAATCTCACGCGTGCCGCTCTCGATGCGGCAACCAAGTACCCATGGCGACGGGGCGAAGCCCCGGATGGCGGGACGAAATTTGGCGTCTACGACGACGATCTCGACGTCTTCGATTGGGTACGCGGGATCGATCGATTGACCCATGAGACTGGCGCACCACTGGACGTACGCCAATGCATGGAAGCGCAGATCATGGACTGGTCCGATGACGTCGCCTACAGCGTTCACGACATTGAGGATGCCGTTCACGCCGGACACATTCGGTTGGATGCGTTGGATGATCCGAGCGAGCGTCAAGCGATTGCGTCCATAGCGACGGCGACTTATCTGCGTGATACTGGTGCAGCAGACGTCCTCGCGGTCATCGAACGGCTCGTCTCTTCGCCGTCGTGGCCCCGGCGGTACGACGGCTCGTTACGATCGCTCGCTGCCCTGAAGAATCTCACCAGTCAACTCATCGGTCGCTTTTGTTCCGCGGCCCAAGACGCCACTCGGGCGACGTACGGCGAAGGACACCTCACCCGCTACGAAGCTGGCCTTGTGGTTCCTGACGGCGTACGCCTTGAGGTCGGAGTGCTCAAGTCGATCTCGCACCTTTATGTCTTCGAGCGTCACGGCGCGGAGAGTATCTATGCCGAACAACAAGACTTGGTCACCGAACTTGTCGCAGCGCTATCGAAACGCGCAGCAGACGGTGGCGCCATGGTGCTCGATCCCGCCGTGCGCCCGGACTACCTCGACGCACTGGGCCGCGATGATTCCGATGCAGCTCAGCGAGTAATCATCGACCAAGTCTCGATTCTCACCGATCGCAGCGCCCGCCAACTCCACCGTGCCCTCACCCGCTAGCCCAGTTTCCTTGCGATGAATGTGCTCACGGGTGAGTGCGAGGTGGTTCTCAGTACCCACACTCCCGCGCATCCTGGGGCGGGTTGGTGGATAACTGGTTGGGCTGATTTGTCCACAGCCCCAGGGGTTTCGCCGTTGTTGTCGTCGGGGGGGTTGTCGGACCCTCTCGGTAGATTCTGACCCATGTTCCCGTCATCGTCGTTGGTCGAAGTGGCCACAGCTATGCGCGAGACGTTCGATCATGTGCCCGGACCTGATCATGGTTTGGGTGGTCATCTTGGTGAGGAAATCCGTGCGCTTC